>CAIJIZ010000061.1 GCA_903820735.1 uncultured Pirellula sp. | reverse complement strand
CCGTAGCATGGGTCTCTTCGGCCCGGCAAAGGCGTTAGGCTTTAGGCCATAGGCTTTAGGTTCGGGCATTCAGCTAGCAGTAATTGCCGGTGGGTTTCGCGGTCGGTTGTGAACCGGTTTTATGCAATGGTGGTGGTTAGGTTGTTGCGGTGGTTCATACAAAGAACCGTAGCATGGGCCTCCTCGGCCCGTGCTACGGTTCGATGGCTTACGCAAAGACGCAAAGTAATCCAGAGCCTTTTGTCTTGTATTGGATTTACGCGCGGACGCCCCCTCATCCCCCACGCCCCTTACTCCCCCGCCAAAGCCCGGTGGAGAAGGGGAGCCAAGCGGAGATTAAAGGCCATAGGCTTTAGGCATTAGGCTTTAGGTTCGGGCACTCAGCTAGCAGTTATTGCTGGTGGGTTTCGCGGTCGGTGGTTGACCAGGCGGATGAAATGGTGGTGGTTAGGTTGTTGCAGAGGTTTAAGAAGTCAAAGGCCGACCGCTTCACCGCACCCTACGAAACAATTCTCTATTCTTAATTGGTCTACTTCGCCCCTGTTTGTTCCAGTACCCTCTGATAGAGCTCTCGGATCTCGCGGGTCATGTGTCGGTGATCGAAGATTTCTGAACATCGCGATTGTCCGTAACTTCCCATCTTCGCGCGCAAACTAGGATCCGAAGCCAACTGAAGGATTGCCGACTGAAGTTCATCGATCGATTTTGGAGGAATGAGAAATCCGGTCAGTTGGTTCAAAACGACCTCCCTTGCCCCGTCAACATCGTAGCTGATCACCGGCTTGCCAGCCAACAAGGCTTGGGGCAACGCCCGCGCAAGTCCTTCTCGAAGCGATACGTGGACAAGCATATCCATCGCGGAAATCCATTTTGGAATGTCGGTCGGGGGGACTAGCCCTGTGAATAGGAAGTGCTTGCTCAAGCCTTTCGAGGATATGGACTGTTCGATTGAAGCTCGCAAGGATCCGTCCCCTACGAGCAGGAATTTGATGTTCGGATTCTTCTCGATGATTCCCGGGGCGGCGTCGAGAAGATATTCATGGCCCTTGAGATTAAAGAGCCTTGCGATTTTTCCTACGACGATATCTTCGGCAGCTAGCCCAAGTTCTGCACGTGCGGAATCCCGAAACCGTTCGGCTTGAAGAAACGGTTCGATGTCCATACCGCTATAGATCGTCTGGAATTTGCTTCGTGAGGCCACGTTAGCTTGCACCAGCAAATCGGTCATTGCATCGGCGACGCTGATGAGTTTATGGCAGCGCTTTGCGGCCCAGCGTTCGCAAGCTTGAAAAGACTTGCGCGCTAACCAAGGCTGATAGGGGTGAAAGGGTGCGCCGTGCACGGTATGTACAACGCATGGGATCTTTAGAGACCAAGCCGCTGCGCGACCAACGATGCCAGCTTTGGCACTGTGGGTGTGGACGACATCCGGGCGAAGATCCTTCAGGATGGCCCGAAGTCTTCGGTAAGCTTGAAAGTCCGTCCAAGGTCGGATGGAACGAATCAGTTCCGGGATTTCTATGACTCGCAGATCAGGATCGGAGAACTTATCGAGCAAGGAACCTTCAGCACCAAGGCTCGGCCCTGTGATCAAACTTACTTCATCGTCATAAATGCGAAGGAGATCCAAGCAATTAAAGCGAGTGTTTTCTTGGGCCCCACCTACGATCATGCGAGTGATGATATGAACAATTCGCATGATCGCACGCAGTGGTTGTAGATGTCGCTATAGAGGTAGTCGCGGGGGATGTAAACGCGTGGGGCGCTCTGACCGTCATTGCAAGGGGTGTCTTAAGGGGGCGTTGTGAGCGCGCTGAAGGACAAGGCTTCGTGTTAAGCGAAGCGGAGCAGTCCGTAACGTTTTTTGCCGATTCGCAGGATGAGGTAATCACCGGCGAGATCGGATTCGTTGAGGATTCGCTCTGGCGAAGTGACCTTAACGTTGTTCACGTTTGCTGCACCTTCGGTGACGGAACGTCGAGCTTCGCTCTTGCTGTTTGCGAGATTTGCAAGGCACAGAGCATCGACAATACCTAGTCCGCTTGCCAAGCGTTCTCGGGGGACTTCTTGGCTAGGTACGTTTTGGAAGATTTCGTTGAGTTGGGTTTGAGTCAGCGCGCTGAGTTCGGCACCGAAAAGGAGTTTCGTCGCGTGCTGGACCGCTTGCAGTTTATCTTCGCCGTGCACGAGTCGGGTGATCGACTGCGCGAGAAAGTTCTGGGCTGCACGTTCGTGCGGCTTTTCTTTTACGCTTGTTTCAAGTTCGCGGTACTGCGATTCGCTGACATCCGATAGGAAACGTAGTGTCATCAATACATCGGCATCGGCAACATTGATGAAGTACTGATAGAATTCAAAGGGGCTCGTGCGATCCGCCGACAACCATACCGCACCTTTTTCGGTCTTGCCCATTTTCTTTCCGTCGCTGGTGGTCAGCAACGGGCAGGTCAATCCGTAGAGATGTTTCGCGAGCATGCGTCGACCCAAGTCGATACCGGCGGTGATGTTCCCCCATTGGTCGCTTCCGCCGATTTGCAAAAGGCAGTTTTGGTTTTTAGCGAGGACGACGAAGTCATAGGCTTGGAGAAGCATGTAGCTGAACTCCGTGTAGCTAAGCCCACTGTCGGATCGCTCGAGTCGGCTTTTCACCGAATCCTTCGTAAGCATGACGTTGATGGGGAAATTCTTCCCAACATCGCGCAGAAAATCGAGGAATGAGAAATTTTGCATCCAGTCGAAGTTGTTTACGACGATGGCTGCGTTTGGGCCGGTGAAATCCAGGAATTGCTCCATTTGGTTTTGGATGCCGCGAACATTGGCAGCCAAAACATCTTTCGATAGGAGTTGTCGTTCGTCCGACTTACCGCTCGGGTCCCCAATCATCCCCGTTGCACCGCCGACGAGGGCGATGGGCTGATGGCCAGCTTGTTGAAAGCGGCGCAGCATCATCAGAGGTAGCAGCGAGCCGACGTGCAATGATTCTGCCGTAGGGTCGAATCCCGCGTAGACCACAGTGGGTTTACTGAGTTGTTCGCGGAGAGCTTGCTCGTCGGTGGATTGGTGGATGAGTCCTCGCCAATGAAGTTCGTCGAGGATGGATTGGGAGTTCGGAAGCATTTCTAGAATTGGATTTTGTATTTATCGGTCATAACTCGGCGCATATCGGCGATGGACTGTTCTAGCTGAGCCATCAATTCCTTGAAAGAGGAGTTCCCGCGAGCTTGGCCAAGCTGATAGTACTTTACGGGAGAGTTTGGATCGACGAAGTTTCCGCCGTAGCTTCCGTAGCTTCCATATCCACCATATCCACCACCGGAGCCGGCATACGTTCCGCCTGCGGTTGCAGTGGAGAATCCGCTAGTTCCCGCATCGCTCGCAACGGCAGCCGCTCCTTGGGCAATATTGACCAATTGCATCGACATCATGTTGTTGCGAAGTGCCTTGGCAACTTCAGCCCCGAACATGACCATTTGCGGGTCAACATCGAGGGTGGGGAGTTCATCGAGGCGGTTAGCCATATTGCCGTTCCACTGGGCTCGCTCACCGGTGTTGTTGGCCGAATAGTCGCGGACACGGTGGACGGTGTTAACGACTTTCTTGAAGTAATTCTTGGTGTTCTCGGCGATCACACTCTCGCTCGTTGGAGCCGATGTGCTGGGTGAAGAAGTCGGTGTATTGGCTGCTTCCACTGAGGAAGATCCGCGATGCAAAGTGAACATGCCAAGCAGATCGTCGAGTGTCTGTGCCGAAATCGGGCCGGTGAAAACAAAGGTCTTACCTTCGTTGGTCGGTTGCACTTTCCAGCTGGAGTACTCGGCAAGCGATATTCCGCGCACTGCGAGGACTTCGGCGAAGAAGTCTTTCGCAACCGGTTGTAGTTCGGTAGCCGGGGACTTGAATTCGATGGATACCGTTGCGTTCAGCGCGTCCTTGGCAACTTCGATCGTCATCCCTTTCAGTTCAGAAATCGATTTCGCAACGGCTTGAATGTTTCGTCCACTGAGAGATTTCGCACGAGGAAGTTTCTCGATGAGGACTTCGGCTGAGACGACGTCTTCTAAGTCGACGGAAATCAGGGTCGAGAAGTTCGCCAACTCTGTCGCGGCCCATTGCTGCAGATATGGGCTGATAACGTTGCTACGATCTTTCTTGAGCCATTGCCCGACAAACTTGCGATCGGCAGGGCGAACGATCGATAGTACGTTGTCCGCAAGAGGAATCAGGTAGCGTTCGTTCGGTGTCCAAACAATAGAGCGGTTCCCAAGCGTATCAACATAGCCGGCTTCTCGCTGCGCGAGCACTTCTGCGGTAGGCATTTTCTCCAACGCGGCGTAACCGATTTCCCAGTCAGGCTGGAGGGCTTCAAGATCAAGTTCCGCAGCGATGCGAACGCGGGTAACGTTGCTGGGCAGATCTGCCTGCAACGGACTTCCAAGAGTCAATTTCCTCAGAGCCACTAGGTCCCCTTGGACGAACGCGTTGGCGGTCTTCGGACAGGACTTCAATACGTCGAGCATGGTCGGTTCGGCGGCAATGCAAAAAGACGCAGATGCAATCAGCGCAAATTTGCTGGTTGCGACTGCAAATAGTCGATTAGTAAGGAGTTTTTTCATAGTTTGCGGTCGCTCTTGAATAAAGGTTTCGTAGCCGAACCAACGCGGTCGATTCGCGAGGGATAGTCGATTGATGCAGGTCGGTCGGAACGGGTACAACGATTGCAATCGGACCAAGGAACTACACCCGGCCCCACCGTCGCTTGCGCTCTCTCCAGCTAACATAGTGTAATTAAAATTGCCTATGGAGTGCTAGGTCGAGACCCATTGAGAGGAAGCATAATCCACTTTTCAAGGGGAATATTGGCCTATGCGATAAGCTGAATGGGGGGGTGGGGAACGCGAAGTCTTCTCAATTCGCGGAAAGTGCAGCACCCACAATGCAGCGGGAATAGACTAAAATGCTGGTGTTCTATCCACAAGCTCTGAGTTGTTAAGGACTTCATGCAATCCATTATTCAACGCATACGCACAGTCTTTTTAGAGGCCTTTGGGCGTACTTCTTTGGAAGAGCGGCTGCGGGATATTCAACGCCAAGCCAACGGCGTTGCGAAACGTCAAGATCTGGCGGGTTTGAGACAAGGAGTCGGCGATCTGCTCGCGAGCACCTTGCAATTGTGCAATGAGTGCGGATGGGATCCGGGTGATTTACTAAGCGATTCTTTGGATCGTATCGAGGAGCGACGTGAAGTCTACCAACGACTCAATCGCAAACAGCGAGTAGGGTTGCTTCGCGATGATTTCAATCCGATCAGCAATCACCATTTAGCGATCATTCAAACGGTCCTCGGGTCTGGCTTGGTCGACGATGTTTGGTTGATGCCGACGAATCAAGCCGCACCTGGTGGAGTTGGTTGTTCCAGCAAAGATCGGATTGCGATGTGTCGGATCGCGCTTCAGGATTTACCGAACGTCCGCGTTTGGACTTATGAGCAAGAGTCGGATTATCGCGGCGAGTGTTATCACTTGATCAAGCGGATCCTCGGCGAACAGAGCCATCGAGACAGAGTCGATTTCTTTTGGATGATCGAGCGTGGCGTTGCTGACGAGCTTCAACGCACGGATGTCGCTGAGCGTATCGACGATATCATCCCGATGATTGTATTGGACTCGAAAGCCGCTGTCCCGCCAACGCAGAGTGTTTGGTATCGCAAGACACCGCATCGTTGGTTGCCGATGAGAGTTGATGAGTCGGCTGTATCAAGCAGTGCTGAAATACGCGGACTCTTAGCCAGAGGGGATGGTGACTCAAGTCGATTTTTGCCACCGGCAGTCAACGACTATATTCGCGAACATGGATTATACGACGGTCGTTGTCTGGAGATACCGCGAGAGCGGATCGCAGTCTATTCCGAATCGTTCTCGCCCCCGACACTCGTCCAGCAGCAGCATGTGCAGCAATTGCTCGCTCAAGGGTTCGATCGAGTGATCATTCATCCAAGAGGCGTTCGATCGGATCGAGGAGAGCATGAGGTGGCTTTGCCAAAGCACCGAGCCGCACTCGCTTCCCTGGCCTTTCAAGACATGCCGAAGGTTGAGATCAACTACGACGATATCAGTGATGGAACGTCATCGCCCCTGCTGGATTTGATGTACAGATATCAGTCACAAGGAGACGTTTGGTTGGTTGTTCGGCAATCGGATTTGATGGCTCGAGATGGAAGCACAGCACCGATCCTTGATTATCAAGAGCATGCGCAACGGTTGTGGAGCGAAGGGAAATTCGCCGTGTTGCAGGATTCGGAGCAAGGTTCTAATCAATTATCAGAAGGTGCATTTAAGCTACCGCCCCATTATCAGTGTGTGCGCGTTGCAAGTGGTTTAGAACCTTCGGAATTACGAGCTGAACTCTACCACGGCAGAGATATACGACGAATGTTGCACCGCGATGTAGCCGACTACATCGAGCGCCATCGATTGTTCTTGCCCGGAACCCCCGGTCGCGACGCGCGATTCGAAATCCAATCCCCTGAAATATTCGTCGTTTGCGATGAACGCAACCCTCGAGCGGTGGAATTGGCTCAGCGCTACGCGCGTTACGAGTCGAATCGACCGAACATGATCTTGGTCATCGGAGGGGACGGAACAATGCTGAAAGCTATCCGTGAACATTGGCGACGACGTCTGCCTTTCGTCGGGTTAAACGCGGGACATCTGGGATTTCTGATGAACGCATCGTTGCCAGACGCCTTAGAGGGAATCGAGCTGATCTCGCAATCGCTACCGCTACTGCGAGTTGATGTGCGATACCCAGACGGTTCGCATACGATGAACCTCGCTTACGGAGATGCTTGGATCGAACGAGCCGAAGGCCAAGCAGCTTGGTTGCAAGTCCGGGTCAATGGCGAAGTGCAACTCGAGAAAGTTGTCGGAGATGGAATGTTGATAGCGACGGCTGCGGGGTCGAGTGCCTATGCACGTGCCATGGGTGCGGTACCAGTCCCATTGGATTCTCCTTCGTTGATCTTGGCCGGTTCGAATATCTTCCAGCCGAGGTTTTGGAGACCGATGAACTTGCCCAGCTCAAGTCAAATTACATTGACCAGTTTAGATACGCTCGGCAAGCGACCGTTGAGAGCCTTCATTGATGGGCAGCCCCTCGGTGTTGTTCAAGAGCTTTCCGCGAAGCAAAGTCTAACCGCAAGCGTCGAGTTGGCTTTTACCAAGGAATATGATCCGTCGACGAAGTTGCTCAAGTCGCTGTTCCCAAGCGAATCGTAGCGGATGTGTCGTCAGACCGATTCGCTTGGTTCGTGGAGGTGGTCGCTTGTAAATCGATCCATGCAACTTAACCCTAGTTCTTGCGTATGGTTGCGAGCGGCTCCGTCGCGGTTTATTTGAAATAAAGCTCGTGAAGAGATTCGAAAGCAAGCAGAGCTTTTTCTGGCAAGCTATCGAGTGCGATCCACTCGTTGTGGCTATGCAACGCATCTCCACGAGGACCGAAAGTATCGAGGTTAGCAATCCCGAGTCCTTGAAGCTTATTGCCGTCGCTGGCTCCCCCCGACTCCTTCCACCGGATCTCCTGCCCGATCGACTTGCCGGCGGATTCAACACAGCGTTGCAGACGCTCTGTGGCTTCATCGACGATTTTCGGAGGGGCATGGATACCTCCATGAAGCTCAACACGAAAACCTTTCTCTGAATCGCAAAAAGTATCGGCTGTTTGTTTGCAAATCGATTCAATCCAAGCTTGGTCTTCAGCAGAGGAAACTCGGACGTTGACCCGAAGGACGGCAGTGTCTGGAACGACGTTCACTGCATTGCCACCTCGAAGTCGACCGATGTTGATCGTAACATTTGGGCGTTTGCCATTGTATTGATCGAGAGTTTCCGCGATTCGGCAAGCTTGTAAGATCGCGTTTCTGCCGTCGTGGAAGTTGCGTCCTGCGTGCGCGGATTTGCCGTGAACCACAAAGATGAATGTCCCTGTCCCCTTGCGTGCTTGGACTAATGAACCATCCGACATCGCCGGTTCGAAGAGGAATGCGTTCGAGTATTCGGGGGCGATTTGATGCCATAGGGCGAGCGACGAAGGTGAGCCGATTTCTTCATCTGGGGTCAGGACAAGCGTCAGGCGAATTTTGGATAGGTCCAAGAATTTCTGGGCAAGTCGAGCAGCATAGAGCATGACGATAATGCCACCTTTCGCGTCGATCACGCCCGGTCCTCGCAACCGGTTTTCCGGCAGGTGTTCGCAAAACTGAAAGGCCTCGTCGGGACCATAAACCGTGTCGTAATGGATTGTCCACAAGCACCCCTGCGAACTAGCCCCAACGGCAGGGGCGCCGATCTCCCAAATCAAGGCAGGGCCTGTCTGAAGAGTAGCTTGAGCGCCTCCGTCATCGACCAGAGTATAGGAAGGCAAAGCGTGGCGATTGCAAGGAACTTTCAGTTCGGTAAAGGCTTTTTCAAGCCAATCGGCAGCTTGCAAAAGTCCCGCGACGTTTTCCGATCCTGAATTGATGTTGCACAATTCGATCAAGTCTTTGGCCATCGCTGAACTCTGGCTATGGATCCAGGATGCTGGGTTTTGGGGTTCCATCGGGGAGACCTTCAGGGGGGATCGAATTCGTAATTGGGGCGAGGGGGTGGGAAAGCCAACTATCCAGTGGAAGCGGTTCGTTGTATGGTAATAAAGTTTTGCGATTCGGGTGCAACGGCCCCGGCGGTTCAGATGGCGGAAATAGTTTGTAATACTTGAAAAGTGGTCTGATGGCATTGGAAAAACTCACCTCAGCGCGGCAGTTGACTTTACCGGTACTCGAAGAGATTTTTCACGTTGCTGAGCAGATGCGGCAAGTCTGCCAAAAACATGGCCGTATCACCCTTCTGTCCGACAAAATGATCGGATTGGTGTTTCTCGAACCCAGTTCGAGAACACTCTTGAGTTTCCAGTCCGCCGCACAGCGACTTGGAGCCGGGATCGTCTTCATTCAAGGTGTCGGCTCGACTTCATTCGAAAAAGGGGAGTCCCTTTCCGATGCAATTCGGGTCTTTAGCGGATACTGCGACTTGATCGTCGCACGTTTGCCCAAGTCGGGTGATGCTCAAATTGCCGCTGACGCATCTGATGTGCCGTTCATCAATGCCGGTGATGGAGGCAATGAGCACCCGACTCAGTCACTCGTCGATACTTTTACGATCCGCGAAGAGCTCGGAACCCTCTCACACCTCAACTACGCTTTCGGTTTCGATCCGTTGCAATCAAGAAGTATTCACTCGCTGTGCATGGTGCTCTCCCAGTTCGAGGACCTGGGCTTTGAGTTTGTTTCACCACCAGAATTGCGGGCACCCAAATCGTTGATTCAGCAGTGCCAAGAGCGGGGAGTGCGTGTTCGGGAGTCGGATCGGATCGCTGACCTGCACTCCCCGGATGTGATCTACTTGAACCGTTTGCAAGAAGAGCGATTTCCCGACCGAGCGCTTTTCGAGAAGTACCGTTACGAATACAGGCTTACCCCCGAGCAGATTCCCACTTCCGCTCGTTTGATCCTCGATCCGTTGCCTCGGGTCGATGAGATTGCGTTGGAAGTCGATGCGCTGCCAATTGCCGGGTATTTCCGACAAGCTAGAAATGGGGTTTATATTCGGATGGCTCTGCTGTCGATGCTTCTCGGACGAAGCTTGTAGTTGCAGTTCTCTAATGCCGGTTCTTTCACCGCAATTTCTTACCGGGATCGGAATTTCGTCAGTTAAGGCTCGGAATTACGACCTTGTGGGAATGTTAAGGTTTCTCAACTCGGCGCAACCATGATTTTGCTTCAAAAGTATGCTGATTTAGCGCCGTTGCGCTTTTCGTGTGCACTCTAAAGGGCATCCATCGCACCCTAGGGAAAACCAGATATTTTAGCTACTAAATATCCTTTGGTTTCATTGGTGCGTCGTCATTATTAGCCCCTCTAAGTCCAATTGGCCCTTGATTTGCTATCAGAATACTCACGTCAGGCAGTTGCGCAATCTCTCAGCAATTTGTCGACGTTCGATCCATGATGGGAGAGAGTTGGAAAAAGGCGGTGGAAGAACATGTTGAAATGGATGTTAGGTTTGATGATGTTGTGTGGGATGGGAAGCAGTATTTGCCTTGGGCAGGAGGGGGCACCGGCGGTAGATCCGCCGGCGGTAACCTCTGCAGAACCCGCGGTGGTAGCTCCGGTCGCGGTCGCTCCTGAGTCGGCACCCGCGGCGGCCCCGGCTTCCACCCTCAATACGGGTGATCAAGCTTGGTTGTTGGCGAGCTCCGCGATGGTGTTGCTCATGACCCCAGGACTCGCCTTCTTCTACGGCGGGTTGGTCGGACGCAAAAATGTACTGAGCATCTTGATGCAATGCTTCATGTGCATGGGTGTGGTCACTGTGTTGTGGGTCCTTATCGGCTACAGCATTGCTTTCTCGGGTACGGAAGTAGGTGGCGGGTTCTGCGGGAATCCGATGACGCACTTCCTGCTCAATGGGGTTGCGACCGACGCATCGTTCGAGCCTGTGACCGGAGTCAAACTCGGGATCAGCCAACAGACCTTCATGGTCTTCCAAATGATGTTTGCAATTATCACCCCTGCCTTGATGATCGGTGCTTTTGCTGAGCGGATGAAGTTCTTGGCATTCACTGTGTTTATCGCCTTGTGGAGCTTGTTGGTCTACAGCCCTGTGGCTCACTGGGTTTGGTATGGACCTGCTCACCCGTTGTTCGGATTGGGAAGCTTCAGTGCGAAGGATGCTGTACCTGAGGGTGCTTTGGACTTCGCAGGTGGAACGGTTGTTCACATCAACGCAGGTATTGCTGCGTTGGTTGCATGTTTGATGATCGGACCTCGCCGAGGTTATCCAAAGCAAGTCAATCCGCCGCACAATTTGCCATTCGCCGTTCTCGGCGCGGGCCTGCTGTGGTTTGGATGGTTTGGCTTCAATGGCGGTAGTGCGTTTGGTGCAACTCCACAAGCCGTTCAAGCATTCGTGACCACTCAGGTCGCCGCTGCAACGGCAGGATTGACGTGGTCGGTCATTGAAATGATTCGAAACGGCAAGCCGACTGCGTTGGGAATGATCACCGGTGTTGTAGCTGGATTGGTTGGTATTACGCCAGCGGCAGGTTTTGTCGATGTTCGTGGGGCATTGATCATCGGTGTTGGGGCGACCATCGTCAGCTACATTTTCGTCGCGTTTGTAAAACCTGCGTTGAAGTACGACGACTCGCTCGATGTCTTCGGCGTTCACGGTATGGCTGGAGTCTTCGGTGCTTTAGCAACCGGACTTCTTGCTCTTCCAGGAGTTGGAGTCAATCGTGGCGGCGGAAGCATGGCTCAGTTCATGCTCCAAGGCAAAGCTGTTTTGTTGACTGCGATTTACTCGGCAGTGGTCACAGCAGTTCTCTTGTGGATCATCGATATGGTGATCGGCTTGAGAACGACTGAAGATGGTGAGAAGATGGGGCTTGACTTGAGCGATCACGCTGAAACCGCTTACACCGTTTCCTAGTGTACTCCTTGAGCGAGTGTCCAAGCTCGCTTGTTACGAAACACAAAGCCGTCGCGGCAAAGCGGCGGCTTTGTTCGTTGAATCAGGGAAAATCATGCGAGGATCCTCTCCTCGCCCCTTTCCCAAGCCCCCTTCTATTCTTTGGCTT
>CAIJIZ010000060.1 GCA_903820735.1 uncultured Pirellula sp. | reverse complement strand
CAGAAGACCCCCAAGCAGGTTCTCGCAAGCTTCCTTTCGGCAGGACCCTCTTCGTCGAACGCGATGACTTCATGGAAAACGCTCCTTCGAAGTTCTTCAGACTCAAGCCAGGCGGAGAAGTCCGCTTGAGATACGCTTACATCATCAAGTGCGAAGAAGTCATCAAGGATTCCAGTGGAAAAGTCACCGAACTGCGGTGCACCTACGACCCGGAAACAAAAAGCGGATCGGGTCCGGCCGCAGAACGAAAAGTCAAAGGAACCATCCACTGGGTTGCCGCCAAAACAGGGCATTGTATTGAAGTCCGACTTTACGACCGACTCTTCCTCTCTGAGACCCCCGAAGAAGCCCCCGAGGGGAAAACCTTCCTCGATAACATCAACCCTAACAGCAAGACCATCGTGCACGCTGTCGTCGAACCTGCGCTCGCTCAAGTTCCTCCTGGCACGCGCGTGCAATTCGAACGCAACGGGTATTTCTGTGCCGATGAAGTCAATTCGAAACCCGGATCTCCTGTCTTCAATAGGATCGTCACTCTCAAAGATACTTGGGCCAAGATCCAAGCCAAAGAGTAAAGCCCATTCGGGGCGATTGGATTGCTATGCTTACCTTTGATCTCTCCATTCCAACGTCCAGCGAATATGGCTTAGTAACGCGAATTTGGTCCGGCGAGAGTACTCCTCGCTACATCCTCGCCGTGGTGCACGGACTGGGAGAACACGCTCAGCGCTACGCTCACGTCGCTGAGTCCTTTGTCAACCACGGTGGTACCGTTCTGGCCTGGGATCAAAAAGGACACGGACGCACCGGTGGAGCGTTACCTCATTTTCAAGTGCTGCTCGACGACCTCGGCAGCGTCGAAGCGTACGTTGCGAGCAACTACCCAGGAGTGCCACTGGTGTTTTATGGGCAAAGCCTTGGAGGAGGGTTAGTAATCAACTATTTGCTAAGTCGCGGCAGTCAAGCGACGGGAGGAATCGCCAACAGCCCATTGCTCCGCACGACCTTTCCTCCTCCAGCTTGGAAACTTGCCGTTGCAAGAGCTCTTGGGAAATTCTGGCCCACCTTCACCCTCTCGACCGCAATTCGCCCAAAAGAACTCACTCACGATCCGGCCGGCGTCAAAGCTTATCAATCCGATCCGTTGGTGCACCAACGGGTATCGGCCGCCTTAGGCCTCTCCATGCTCGAAGCTGGTGAATGGTCCATTGCCAACGCCCACAAGCTTGCCACGCCCCTGCTGCTCATGCACGGCACCCAAGACCGCATCACTTCCTGCGAAGCCAGCGAAACATTCTCCAAAGCCTCCAATAGCTACTGCGATTTTCGCCCTTGGAACGGCTTATACCACGACATGCACTGGGAACCTCAGTGGCAACAAGTCCTAGCCGCCATGCAGGACTTCATCGATCGCACTATCGCTTCCGCATCGCATCGATCAATACCGCAAGGATAATCACTCCGCCGGTAATCATCCTCTTGATCGGATCGCTAATCCCCATCTGCGCAAGCCCAGTCTGAAGGATCGAGATCACTAGCACCCCAAAAAACGTGCTGATCACCGATCCCTGACCACCCCGCAGACTCGTTCCACCGATAACACAAGCAGCGATCGCGGATAGCTCCATCCCCACCCCCGCATTGGGATCGACCGTGGAAAGCTTCGACGACTGCATGATCGCTGCCACACCGCACAATGCACCACTGATGCAATAAAGCGAAACCAAGATAGGAGTTGTCGCAATTCCCGACATCCGTACCGACTCAGCGTTCGTACCTACCGCTATTGCCAACCTACCCAATACCGTTCGATGCAACACCCACTGCCCCAAAAGGACAATCATGATGCTCAATAGAAAGGACACAGAAAGCCCGATCGCCGGCAAAGGCTCCGATACCCAACCCAGACTACTTCCAACATACTGAGTCGTCGAATCGGTCATCCAAGCCGCACCGCCGCGAGCAACTTCAAGCATCCCTAGGGTGACAATGAACGCTGGAATTCGAAAGTAAGCGCTGATCCATCCATTGAGACCACCACAAAGCGCGCCGAGCAACACCGCTCCCCCTGCGGCCATGGCCAAAGGCCACTTGTGCGATAACAACAGCACCCCTAACAAAGATCCCGAGAAAGCCATCACCGACCCGACGGACAAATCGATCCCACCGGCAATCAAAACCAAAGTCATTCCAACGGCAACTACGGTGATGTCCGGAATCGTATTGGCTACCGTCAACAGCGTTGTCGCAGTGAAGAAGTTCTTGGTCATCGCTCCAAAGAACAAAACCAATACTGCAATCGCTACCAGCAGTCCGCCATATTGAATAACGATTGCCTTGATCCGGGTCGCTTGCATGAATTTCGTACTTACTGAAATGAATTACTCCGCTCGATTCCTCCGCGGGGACAATACTCAATCGCGGCGAAAAGTATAATCCAGATCCTTGCAGCTCAAAAGGCAACCTACGATCTCCAGCGACAACCAAGTCTCGCGGACTTGCGTTGCCATTCGAGATGATCCGTCGCAAATCGGTACGATTGCCTTTTTTATTGCTATACCAAGACAACTCGAACTCCTGTCGCACTTCGAACGAGCTCGTCACAAATTGCGACAATCCCACGACCGACGCAACCTCCCACTCCCGCTTCGCGCCGCTTCTAGCGCAAACGAATCCCAAAACGCAAAAAGGTTCAATGCGATAATCTCAACGATTTCTCAGGGATTTCCGCTTACAAACAACCGCCACAACAAAATCTGAATTCTTTTTCTGCAAAGACACTCCCTTCGGCACGCCCTTCGCTCTTACTCCCATGCATCAAGACAAGTGAACAGCTGACCAATGGGATCGAGCGCACGAGTCAAGAAAGACAATTTATTGCAGGAGTTGCAGAAATGTTTTCATCCGTTTTGTCCAAAGT
>CAIJIZ010000059.1 GCA_903820735.1 uncultured Pirellula sp. | reverse complement strand
GCCACACGTCCAAGAAGGCATGAACCTCTTCCCAGATGCCTTTCTTTGTGATCAACCGGCCTCAGACTCCTCGGTGGATTCACTAAAGGAGATCATGGATCCGGATTGGAAATGCGTCGCAGTCAATGTTGCCAAAGAAAATACACTCATTCTCAAAGGCCGTAAAATTCGGACCTTTGGTCCTGCACCACTTCAAGTCTTCGTGCCTGCAAGCGACGAATTGCCAGCTAGCGAACAAACAATCGTGCAACTTGACCAAGCCAACCGCCAAAGAAACTTGCGCACGGAAGACTACCTGCTGGACTGGACTCAGTGGCGACGACTCGCATTGGAACGAACTCTCGATAGATTTCCACAGTCAGAGAGATTAACGCCCGAAGTCCCATCCGGAAGCTTGATCATCATCGGAGGAGGAGCGACTCCACGAGAAGCGATGAACCAGTTTGTTCTGCGAGCTGGTGGTAGTGATGCAAAACTGGTCTATGTTCCTTGTTTGGAAAACGAAGATCTCGCAGGTGAACGAGATCTTATCGAGACTTGGCGACGCATGGGGGTCGAGAACTGCGAACTACTGCATACCAAAGACCGCATCAGAGCGAATCAAGACCCCTCATTTCTCGATCCACTTCGAGACGCAACTGGAATTTGGTTCGGTGGGGGCAGGCAATGGAATCTTGCCGATTCGTACTACGGCACCGAAGCCCATCGGCTGATGAAACAGGTACTAGCTCGAGGAGGGGTGATCGCAGGTTCCTCGGCGGGTGCATCGATCCAAGCCGAATATCTCGCCCGTGCTACCCCCATCGAAAACTTCCGAATCATGGCCCCGGGCTACGAACGAGGTGGACTTGGGTTTATCCGAGGTGTCGCGATCGACCAACACTTCACTCAACGCAACCGACAAAAAGACTTGCAGAGCCTCGTCGAAACCTACCCTCAAATCCTCGGCATTGGAATCGACGAATCAACCGCCATCATCGTGGAGAAATCTACCGCAAGCGTCACAGGTCGCGGGCAAGTGTCCTTCTACTGGATCAATGCGGATGCGGCCAGCAAGTCGGAATTCATCGGTAAAGCAGGCGATCGGTTCAACCTTGCGACAAGAGCCCCCGTCGAGCCAAAGGTCGAGCCACAAGTCGAGCCACAAGTCGAAGCACCCCCAAAAGATTGACGCCCTCTGTTCAAAGCCTCCAATCCAACGGAATTTCTCCTGTGGGTAAAAAGAATCCAAGACGCTATAATTTTCGAGATTGAGCTACATTCGTCCCTATTTCTTTGTCTAGAAACACAAAATCCATGAAAGCGATCGCAGTCCGTCCCGGTACCCCGAACAGTGTTCACCAGTGCGACATCCCCGCCCCCAAGCTCGATTCGATCCCCGGGGGAAAAGGTATTCTGGTCAAGGTATTGAAAGTGGGAGTCGACGCAACGGATCGAGAGATTAACGAAGCCCTCTACGGAAATCCACCACCGGGAGACGACTACCTCGTCCTGGGACATGAGTCTTTCGGGATCGTCCAACAAGTTGGACCGAATGTGCGCAACATTCGTGTTGGCGACTATGTCACAGCCACCGTCCGACGTCCCGGTGGATCGATCTACGACAAGATCGGCACTTACGACATGACCAGCGAAGAAACCTATTACGAACGCGGGATCAACCTGCTTCACGGGTACCTGACCGAATACTTTGTCGATCACGAAGACTACATCGTGCGAGTTCCAAAAGGACTCAAGAACCTTCACGTCCTCATGGAGCCGATGAGCTGTGCAGCAAAGGCGATTTATCAAGCCTATGAAGCTCAGCGACGCATGAAGGTCTGGAGTCCAAAACGGGCGTTCGTATTGGGTGCCGGACAAATCGGCTTGCTCTCGACCCTTGTTCTGCGACTCAAAGGACTCGAGGTCTATACCCTGGCCCGCGCGAAAGGACCTCACCTGAAGAGCTCCATCGTCGAGGGTATGGAAGCTACCTACGTGGCAACCTCCGAAACAAGCTTGGAAGACCTTACTAAGAAGGTTGGCAAAGCCGACATTATCGTCGATGCGACCGGTTCCTCGAAGATTGCTTTCGGTGCGATGGAATCCCTCGGTCACAACGGCGCATTGGTCTGGACAAGCATCACGGGTGGAAAAAATACCACCGCCGTACCCTCGGATAAAATCAACATCGAATGGGTTCTTGGTAACAAACTTCTCCTCGGTAGTGTTAATGCAAACCGCGAACACTTCGAAATGGGAATCCGTGACCTCGCCCTCGGTGAAGTGATGTTCCCGGGAGTACTCGAGAAAATCCTGACCAATCCCGTCAACGGTCTCGATCAATACAAAGAAATGATGCGTCTTCTCGTTGAAGACACAAACGCGTTGAAAGTCTACGTCAACGTTGCAGATGAATAATCGATAAGTTTGAGAATCGATAGGATTTGGAAACAGATCCAGCAAGTTGGTAGTTTTACGAAGAGTAAACAAACGTCACTTCCCGACACGTTTGCTCTTCGACTGGATAGGTGCCTGACATGCAGTGGATCTTGATGCAGTGGATTAACATGCAGTGGATTGCTGTGGCATCAATCCTAATTCCCTGCATCTGTTTCGTGCTTTGGAAATCAGCTCGCTTCCTCTTGCAACTTCGGAATGCGGCAGCCAACTCTGAACTTGGTGAATCCTCCCAACGCACTTCCTCTTGCTCTGGATGCTCTGGGTGCTCAAGCAACGCATCTGCAAACCGACCTGATGCGGATTTCGGCATCAAACTGCTACCGATCGTCACTCTTAAACCTCCCTCAGAAGCACACCTGTCTTCTAATCCAGTCGACAAGAATCCTTAAGTCACCTTCCAACCTAGCTTCCCCACCCCTCCCCAGACCTGCGAGGTTTCTCCATCATGATGCCGTCGACACCTAAAGACATTGCTCTAATGGTTTTCGGAACTCTGTTTTGCTTGGCTGCCATTCCTCTGGATATCTCTAAGGGCCAACAGATTCGCCCCCCCAACTACGACGAGTCGGTTGTCCCAAAATTCGAATTACCCTCCGTTCTGCAATCTCCCATTCCGCTAAATGTTTTGTATGCTCCATTTGGAAAAGCAATTGCTAAGGAACAATAAAATCTGGCGTTATTTTTTTTGTTTAATTTTTTTTTCT
>CAIJIZ010000058.1 GCA_903820735.1 uncultured Pirellula sp. | reverse complement strand
GCTAGTGTCCGTCAGCCAAATGTAGAAGTTCACATGCACATGCTGCGTGGCGGCATCGATATCGCGAACCATGGAGTCCACGGCAGCATAGGACGTCTCCATCAACTCCCCGCGATTTCCACCAATGGGTGTAAATCCGTTAACCGAAAGCCCAACTCGAAAGATGTGATCAAAGCGATTGTTCCCCAATGGCTGAATCTCACGAACGCTCATCCCAGGAATATCTTGCGGTCTAGGTAGTCGCTTGAGCACCGACTCGACCCTCGCAATCCGACTCCGCCCAATGCTGACAGAGCCTAACAAGATATAAGCGATAATTCCCAAGATCGGCATCGTCACCAACACGACAATCCATGCCACGCGAGACGATGGATCTCGATGCGGCCTCAAAATGGCCTGGATTATCAAAATGGTCTGAAGAGCAAAGTGCAAGACAACACCCGCCAAGACCATCCATTTCGGCTCAACGAAATCCATCCGTTTTCAGTTCCTTCCACTAACATTCGATGCACATAACGAAATGTGCAGATAACGAATCGTACTCAGCGTTCGATCGGAGCGAGATCAAGTACCGGAGGCATTGGGCATCCGAGAGCATCGGAGATGACTCGCAACAACTCGACTTCATTGATCGTCGATCGTTGATCATAAACGATGCATTCACTAAATGCGTTGAGAATCTTTCTTTTTCTATTTGGACTCGCATTCGCAAGCAAATCCAATGCCAAATCCAAACGTTTGAGAGTGCACAGGTCGTGTTCGATGATCGATGGCATTGCCTTCCCTACCTTCGAATTGCTCCTTGAGTAAGCTTGCCAGCCCGCCGAAAAAGCCTCGTGAGCATGAACGTTGGAACCAAGATGAGCGAGACTCGACAATACCTGAAGGAACGCCTTGTCGATCTTCTCTTCCGAAACCCCCACGACCTGATCTGATTCAGTCCGCATCACTACGCGTTTGGTTATGAACCGCTGAAGAGCGTATTCGAAAATTGTCCAACGACGATCGGCATCTATCAACTGCCGAACCAATGTTCGAAAGGCCCCTGTTTGCGGATGCGACAGCAAATCGAGCGCAGGCACGGCCATACACGCCAACGGTAATCGCTGCTCCGCCAAGAGGACATCGGTGTCTTGAAGCAAGCGAAGAGTCTGCTCGGAAATTCCTTTCGGCGCAAAGCGTTCGAGCATTTGAATTTGCTCCCTGCGGACCGGATCCCCATGCGGTGCACAGAGCAAAGCATAAATCACTGCCATCGCTCCAAACGGTTCATGAACTTCTGCGATCAACCTCGCAGGAATTTCTCCGAGCAACCGATTCGCTTGCTGAATGTGTTCATCCTCTGGATTGCCGATGCGATTGACTGCATCATGTGGGTTTGACTCAAAATGATGAACGCCAGCTAGGGCCGCTGTATGTGCTGAAGCCGCCGCGTGTGCTGAAGCAGACGTTTGAGCTGACGCCGCGTCAACTGCGACTGGGTCGCGATCGATGCTTTGCCGAAAGCCCAACGTACGAGGATCGACAATATCGGATTCGCTGTGTTTGATGACACTGGTTTGCCCAAAGGAACCTTGAAATTGCGGCTCAATCCTCCGAATGCGGACTTCCAAAGCTGGATGCGTTGCAAACCACTGCGATGCAACACCCTGCCCGAAAAACATGTGACTTGCTTCTTTTGCAAACACACTGCGCATTACGGAATGATCTTTCCATCCACCAATCCGCTTGAGCGCACCGGCAATTCCACCCGGATTACGGGTAAACTGCACCGCAGATGCATCTGCAAGAAACTCTCTCTGACGCGATACAGCCGCTTGTATCAAACTCGCGAAAAAGACTCCCGCATATCCTATACCCAACAACAACGCGCCCATCGCGAACATGGCTACGACTACCCCAATCGCCCCCTTTTCGTCGTCCTTGCTCGAAGTTCGAATCGGCATGCTCGAAGCGATCCGGAACAAGGTATAACCAATCATCGCAATCAAAAGGATTCCATGTAGCAACCCTATCAGCCTAACATTCAGTCGCATGTCTCCATTGAGGATATGACTGAACTCATGAGCGATCACCCCCTGCAGCTCGTCTCGCTTGAGCGTCTCTAAACAGCCTCGCGTCACTCCCACGACCGCATTCTGTGGCGAGGTACCCGCGGCAAAAGCATTGATTCCCTTCTCATGATTCATCACGTACACAGGGGGTACGGGAGTCCCCGAGGCTAAAGCCATCTCCTCCACGACATTCAACAATATTCGCTCTTCAAGATCCACCGTGTTAGGCTGAACTTTGACCCCGCCAAGCGACAATGCGACCGATGAACCATCCCCACCGAGCTGCCAGGTCTTGTAGAGCGTACCTAAACCGATTACCAACGCGACGGAAACAACAGATCCGATCAGCATCTGAGGATGAAGCGTCAGAATATCAATCGGTTGCCCTGTCTTTTTCGAGGCCAGAAACAGGACAAACACCGATGCAAAGTAGACTGTGGCCATAATGGTGATCACAGTCAAAACAAAATATAGAATTAACCATAGAGTGTTGCGGCGAGCTTGATCTTGATGAGAAAAAAAATCCACAACTTCCCTCGCT
>CAIJIZ010000057.1 GCA_903820735.1 uncultured Pirellula sp. | reverse complement strand
TACTCGTACTCGTACTCAGCGCAGCGGTACTCGTACTCGCTGGCTGTTTTGCTGGCTGTTCTCGCTTTCTCGTATCCTCGATCATCGCAATGTTTGGCCACCACCGGCCTTGTGCCGGTGGACGCCTTGACTGGCGGCTACCAACGCATCCCCACATTGTGCGTTGTGGCTTTGCCCCAACGACGAAGTCGAGGAACTGGGGCGAAGGACGAGTGGTAGCTGTCAGTTGTTACCCCCACTGGGATAAACCCAGTGGAAGGTGAAGGCGATCGTGCTGGAAGTGCATCGCATCCTCGAGTCCTTCGAGGAGCATCGAGTATACGTATCGTCCTTAGGGCGGACTGAGTACGAATCGATCGGCTAGTACCGCGAGAATCGGCGAATTGGTCCGACGCGATAGCCCGGATTATTCATAAGCGCAATTTGCGAGGCATCTTGAGAGTTCCGTGCCGTGACCACTACCGAAATCGGGTAGTAGTTCGACCCGATGGGGGGATACAAATACACCTCCCACATGCTTGTAACACCTGCTGCGACCGCGTTCATCTGCAGTTGCATCCGGGCGATCTGAAGCATTTCTTGTTGGTACTGCTGGTAGGATGCGGCTTGCGATTGCAGGTACAAATCATGCTGACGCTGTTCTTCTTGGGCGGCGTCCGCGGACGATTGGGTTGGAGCTTGGGACGCCAACCATTCGTCCCACTGCGGTTGTAGGACTTGCAGTTCTAATTCTTGGAAGAAGAAAAATGGAACGCCGTACTCATCCCCATTCGGGAACTCCATCATGACTCCTTCGCAGGTGAAGGTTCTCGCGTTTCCTTTCTGCGCCAGCACCCACGCGTTGAACTGTTCCTTGTTTTTCATCGGTACCCCGTCGAATTGCTCGATAACCTTTGGGAGCATTTGTCGATAGACTTCGGGCAAGTTTTCGAAGGGGCGATCGTTGACGTAGAGTTTGCCTCGGCGGCGTTGCAAGGTGATATCGCGACGGGCGAATCCGACCACTTTCCCAAAAATAGTAGAGCCGTCCCGCATGCTCCATGAGTGGCGTTCCCCGGCTGCTTTCAAATGGGTCTCCGCTTCCGCAGATCGCAGGAACTCTTGGTCGGTATCCGAAAGGCTAGCGATTTCGACAGCCAGGAGTTCTCGGCCTTCTACTTTCTCGTCCAGTTTCAGCACGATCTCCTTGTGGTCGGTGGAGATCAGTGTTCCCTTGACCTTGATGGCCCCAGTTTTGTCGGACCATTCGCGTGAGCCTTCGTTCTGAGCAACCGCAAGCGAATGCATGAAGGAGCACAGTAGGATCGGAGCGCAAAATAGAATCGAATTAAATAGGGGCAACGGATTGGAGAAGCGATTTTTCATGATGACGGAACCCTTGAAAACGGTCTGTCTGAGGTAGACTGGCTTTTCATAAGCTTACACAGTGGCACTGATTAGGATAGTGTCGGACTCTGTAAGATGTACCTAGTAGGATACTGTCGAAGCGGAAGGCGTGCATAGTGTTGTTATGGCCCCGAACCCC
>CAIJIZ010000056.1 GCA_903820735.1 uncultured Pirellula sp. | reverse complement strand
TTAACCACCGACCGCGAAACCCACCGGCGGTGACTGTTAGCTGTTTGCCCAAAGCCTAATGCCTAATGCCAAGATCGAAACTCATGGTTCGTCCACCTGAAATAGCTTAACAAAGCCCCACCGCCACGCATTCCCTGCCTTTCTCTGTGTTCCTCTGTGTTCCTATGTGTACTCTGTGTTAAACACTTCCGCCTGTACATTTCTTCGTACGAAGAACGATCCGACCGAGCAATCGATCGATTGACATAGCTGAGCAACAGGCAAGTTCGAGTTTTGGAATGGTGAACTCTCAGCAACGATTTAAAAGGGGAGCGTGACTCACCGAGTCCACCACCTAAATCAATGCCAAAATGATAGGTAAGTGTACGGTTTCGTTCCAAGTGGATCCGAGCTGTTAGAAGGTCGGGTGAACCATCCAGAACTCTGGTGATCTGTCCATACCGAAGGCGATAAAGAGACGTCTACCAAACAATTATGACTGTAAAAACCATCGTTGTCCGAAGCTCCCATTCAACGCGTGGTACGTCGGATTTAAACGCCAACAGAATTTTAAGAACTTTTAATCACGGACGGACGTTTAAAATCGCCATTCTTATTGAAGAAATCACGATATGGTTTTGTTCTAGCGGCTTTCCGCTTCGTCATCGTTTCAGATCGAAGTTTATCGCCGCGAAAAACTCGAACCTTGAGTCTGCTATCATCGGGATCGGTTTCCAAAGTCTCTTTTTTGAAACTGTACCAGTCAAATACGACATCTCCGTTGTCATCGTACGACGCAACGATACATTTCTCGCCTGCAATGATATGGCGTGCCATCGACGCCTGAAGCCCAAATGTGTTCAAGTCGTAGAAAGCGGTTTTCCCGAACAAACCGGCATGATCACGGCGTCTACAGTTATTGAGGTATACGTTCATGATTTGCCTAGCCACTTTATTCGATGGCCTCGTTTTTATAACGGATCAGCGCACACCCTGCAGACCACACCAATGCAGTCTTTCAATCAAGATAGCCTCGATCGGAGGTTCGATGATATCCGGCACTGATGAGCCGATCAATCATATTATGGAATACGGTCTGTTGAGGCATTAGCTCCCACCTCACCCGGGCTAACCAACAGCCGTGTCTGAGAATGCACTTACGCCCTGGACCACTATTGGCTGGGAACGATTATTGCCATATCCAAAAACGGCGTGACGATCCGTGCGGGAATGGACGCGTTTTTGTGGCAAAAGAGAACACCACACGCTCGCCCTGCCGCCGCATTTGCTACTGCAGGCTATTCCCAAAAAGAATGGACAGACGTATTTCCCGACGGCCAGCGAATACTCCTGACAACTGACGAGTTCTCTTCGATACTAAACCCATGACCGAATTGCAATCGATAGCGTACAGCGACGCTCTCGAAATAATGCACTTTTGGGGTTTGTGCGGGTAGGTTCCAAGGAACCTTGTTCTTCTTGCGCAACTCTCTGCGAGCGCGCCGCTTGGCGGTTTGAAGACTGGCAACTTCCGCTTTGTCGCGACTCACTTGCTACCAAAGACATCAAGCTCGCATTGCGGATCACTGCCCGAAGGCTCCCATATATATATAACCAGTTCTTGCGCCCAATCCCGATTCGATTCATGAGCCTCTGTACCCGGTTGACGCTCACTGCATGATTGCTTCGCGCTGCGGAGTTGCCTGAAAGAATCAGACGCAGGATCGCCATCACGGGGCTCTTCCCGCTGCTGAAACTCCCGTGAAGACAAATGGCCTTGCGCCTTATCAAACACGCTTACGGTGATGCCCGGCAGGTACTCGAGCTACCGCGATCCAAGCAACACTCAACATGGCCGGTATCGCGAGAACCGAAAGCTTGAGACAGCCCGAGAAGCTCGCTTAGAAATTCGTGCAAAACAAGCCGCAGCAACGGATGCTAAACGGTCCCGACCAGAGCATAGGGCAATGCTGGGAGACAACATCCGGCAACATCATCCCTGCGCCGAGTCAATGCCGAAGGCAAGCGCAATGGGCGTGGACGCCGAGCGTCATCCGCCCTGCATCTGCCACTTGCCTTTGGCCACAATGCGATAAATCCAGGGGGTTTGGGAGCAGAGCCACCAAGACGCCCAACAGTTGCCAATACGCTCAATTCCCAATCTAAACGTAAGCAACGACTATGCGACTTAC
>CAIJIZ010000055.1 GCA_903820735.1 uncultured Pirellula sp. | reverse complement strand
TACCATCGTGCAAACCAACCCATGTTTCTTGAGTGTCTCGAAGTCCTTTGGGCCAAGCAAATCGATTCCGACGAGTCCCATTCGCTTCGCATGCCCGCAGAGCTCTTCGAGCGAAAGGTTTTTGTCGTAGCACCACTTGCAGAGGGACTGATTCAATCGGCCTGTCTTTGCGTCGACCGGTTTTGCAGCTGGTACCTGTGATACAGGTGCTGTTGTAACAGCGGCTGCTTGTGCCCCAACCGCTGCTTGGCTAGCCCCTGCGACAACCGTGCCGTACGCGATCGCTTGATGGCCAAATCGCCGTCGCGAGAGTTTGGGATTCGGTTGATCGTTCAATGAGTCTTGCATGATAAATGTCCTTTGGGTGTAGATCGAGGTGTCAAGTTATTTAGGGCTTACCAATGGCACTCGGATCAATTGCTCGTCGTTTCGAACGTAGATTGAACCGTTGGCATAAGCCGGTGCGCACCAAACGACATCCCGACCAAATGCGACATTCGTCGGGTCGATGATCTTGGTACGACTGATTTCCTCGTACCCCTTCGGAGAAAGCTTGGCAATCAGCAACTCACCTGATTCGTTGAATAAGAAGAATCGGTCTTGATGACGCACGATGAAAGCGGTGCCGCTTCCCAATGGACGTGGGCTGATCGGTTTGCTTGTCTCCCAGAGTCTCTCTCCGGTCGCGATGTTAAATGCCATCAGCTCACCGCTTTGATCGCAACCATAGACAACATCATCGATCACCATCGGTTGTACGTTCACAGGGGACATCCCCTTCTTGGCCTGATTTCGCCAAACCTCTTTGGCTTCGGGTTTCGAAGCATCCAATTCGATGAGGAGATTCTTGTTTGAGTAGCCGCCGACAAAGAGGTGTTTGCCTGAGTGCACAGGGCTCATGATGATCGAGCCGTTGTCCGCAGCATAAGGAATGCTCCAGTACTTTTCGCCGGTCGCAGGATTGACCGAGTTGACGGCTTCGGGATTGATGAGAATCAACTGACGCACACCGCCGGCTTGAATGATCGTCGGTGGAGAATAACCGGTTTCTGCCGAAGTCCCGAAACGCCAAACCTCTTCTCCTGTTCGCTTGTTCAAGGCGACGGTCTGAGAGCCTTCGCCACCCGCGAGGGTGATCAAGTTCTCTCCGTCGATCAACGGATGTGCGGCATAACCCCACAAGGCTGAGTTGGTCTTGTAGACTTGCTTAAGTTGCTTGGACCAAATCACCTTGCCGGTGTCGGCGGCAAAACAAAACAAGTCACCTTCGGCTCCGAGTGTGTACAGACGGTTCTCCTCGACAATCGGTGTGCAGCGCGGTCCGGCTGGATACGAAATCGCGTACTCGACCGGATACTCGTGCTTCCAGAGAACTTCCCCGTTCTTGTTGTCGATGCACAGAACTCGTTCGGTTCCTTGAAACGATTTCCTTCCGAAGTTGTCATTCTTCGTATCGCCAGAGGTGACAAGATCGGTGACGTACACGCGGTCGGCAACCACGGCCGGCCCGGAATATCCTCCGGAGACCTTGGTGCTCCAAAGCGGCTTGAGCCCACCCGCAGGGAACTCTTTCGGCGCACCTTGGATCTCCCACTGATTGTTACGCTTGGGGCCCATCCATTGCGGCCAATCTTCCGCTACAACCGGAACCATCAAAAATGCATCAGCCAATGCAGCAGCAAGAAATAATACTTTTCGCATAGATGAAAACCTTGTTTGTATTCGAGGCAATGATCATAACTCCAGACACCCCTTCGACGCTTCGCGCCCCGGTCTCTAGAGAGTCCTCGAGTATATCCGAAGCAACGTGCTTTCGGGTGATATCCTTTGCGTCGACCAATTCACCCGTTGACAAAACGCGTTTACAAAAATTCCGTCGCAAAAATTTCGTCCCGAAAACTCTAGTCGTTTTGGTCTTTTTTTGGCCGAATTGCTGCGTACCTCACAAAGGATTTTCCGTAAACTAAATACGTAGACTTGGAATTCAAGAGCCAAAGTCGGCTTACCAGTGAAACTGCTGCTAGGCACGATTCAAAGGAACCATTTGGAGATCGCGATGAAACAAAAGCAACCATTGCCGATGAGTCATCGAGGTGGTTCGGCGAAGAGATGCTCTCTCGCCTCTCGCTTCGCCGCAGCGAGCTTCCTCTTCGCCGCAAACTGTAGCTCTCTCCAAGCAGATATCGTCGAATTGAAAGATGGTGGTGTGATTTGCGGTAAAGTCCTCAACCCGCAATCGGGTCAAACCGTTCAAATCGAAACCGAAGATGGTTCGCTTCTTGAATTCGACCGCAAGTTGGTCAAGATCCGTGTGTCGCTCGAACGCGATTCGAAATATCTCGATATCGTCTCGAAACGGGGCGATTCCCTAGAAGACCATCGAGCAATTGTCGATCAGTGCGCTTCGCAGCAAATGATCGGACTGGCAAATGCACACCGCGAACGAATCGTCGAACTCGACCCAAGCGATCGTTCTACTTGGGAAATCCTTCGCTACTATCCTGACGAAGCGACGGGTAAGTGGATGCGACGGGAAGTGGTGATGTACAAACGAGGTAAACTCAAAGGGGATAAGGGGCGCTGGTTTACTTGGCAAGAAAAAGCATTGCTTGAGTTTGATGAAAAAGTCAAACTGCAGAAACGAGATGCCGAGCGTGAATTCGACGGGAAACTCAAAGCGTACCTCTCGGGTAATGGCAGAGTCAAAGCGGAGGCGGAAGCTTACTTGCAGGCTTTGAACAATCCCCTTTTGATCGGGCGATTGGCGAAACTCTTCCGAGAAGGAAGACCAAACGAACGAGCTTTGTATCTTCAACTGCTCAAGCAAATGCCGATTCGATCCGTCACCCCAGCGTTGATCTCCATCGCGCTCGAAGACCAAGACACCCAAGTTGTCTCAGAAGTGCTCGAAGTGTTGCAAACCGGTGACGAGACGGTGCGAGAAGTAGCCGTTACGAGCTTCGCGATGAAACTTGCGAACCCAGCGACCCGAGACCGCGCAGCTTATTGCATGATGCCGTTCAATGACAAACGGTTCATCAGCATGCTAATCAATCACTTGCTGTCGACCCAAGTTGTTCAGCCGGCAGGCCCACCCGGAGGACTTAACGCTGGTACCGGAGGTGGCGGTGTTGGTTTTACTGGCGGAGCACCAGCAGCCCAGAAACGCTTGGTACAACACAAAGATGTGCTCACGGCTTTGCAAGGCTTAACCGGTGAGAACTACGGTTTCAATGTCGAAGATTGGCGACGTTGGTTCGCTTATAGCTACGCCGTCCAGAATTTGGATCTGCGCCGAGACGAATACTGAATGGTACGATGCATGACTTCGGTTTTGAGAGCGTTCTTTAAATCGCTTCTAAGTTGACTTGCCAATAACCATTGGGTGTTTGGGTGCTGCTTAACGCACAGCCGAAGACTTGGGATAGCAACCGCGACTCCATCGCTTGGCTCGTCAGTCCATCAAACGCTACTCTTCCCTTTTCCAATAACACAGTGCGATGGATACAGGGGAGGATCTCGTGCATATGGTGGGTGACGAGAATCAGGGTAGTTCCCGATTGAGCGATCCGATGCAGATCATCCAACAGCTGGAATTGCGCTCGGAGATCTAAGCCCGACGTCGGTTCATCCAACACCAATGCTTCGGGGCGATGAACAATGGCTCGAGCGAGGAGTGTGCGGCGCCGTTCACCGGTGGACATGTGCGCAAGCGGGCGTCTCGCAAGGTGCGTCATCTGCATTCGTTCCAAAGCGTCGGCTGCTGCTTCTCGCATCGATACAGTGATGTGTTCTGGATCCGGTTCAAGTTCAGAGGAAAAGAAGCCAGTCAGGACAGCAAGTTCCGCTGAGAGTTTGCCACTGCGACCCGAGAGAAAATGCTGATCGACTTCGCTGCTGACAAAACCAAGCCGCGTGCGAAGGTCCCATACGTTCCATTCCGACTCC
>CAIJIZ010000054.1 GCA_903820735.1 uncultured Pirellula sp. | reverse complement strand
CTTGTTTTGCTTTTCAATTTCGTTGGGGATCTGACTGATCGCGAGTTGACTTGGACGCAACGATTCGCTTCCTTTGCGAGAAGCTTGGGTCAGAGGCATGCTGATCCTCTCTGAACCAGGCAACTGAAAACGGGTTGAAGCGTCGTTATTGATTTCTCCTTCGGAGTTGATCAATTCCAGGATCAGACGGTCGGCCTCTGGGTCGATCGAGATCTGCGCTTTTTCGGCAAAGATAGTCAGCGGTTTGCCTGTCGATTCGTTGAACAGGAAGATCGTCGGACGCATCAACCAGCGTCCTTCGACGTCTTGTACGTGGATCGTAAAACCTTTATCCGTTTCATAGGACTTACGGGTTCTCAGGCGGTTGTAGAGAATCTCTTCGACAGATCGAAGAATTACTTTTTCCATTCCCGGTTGTCCCCAAGAGACTGCAAGGTCATTGATCCAGACCGAAGGGATACTGACGAGTAGTCCAAGCAGCATTGCTGGTCGGATCACGCTAAAGGGAGAGACACCGGCACTTTTCAATGCGACGATTTCATTGTCCGCCGAGACTCGTCCGAATACGGAGCAGACCGAGAAGAGCAACGTGGCGGGCAGGGAGAATTGCATCGCGATCAAACAGATAAACGGCAAGATCTTGATCAACGCAATCCAGCCGAGCCCTTCGACAATCAATTGCTGTCCGACAAGTCCGACGGAAATCAGCAACGTCATGGCCGTTGCGGTCATGAAGAAGAGCTTTAGAACATCCCAGAGGATGAGTCGATTGATGAGCGAGGGCACCATAAGACGGAGTGTACAATAAACCCAATGGCGAATTCGACACCAAAGAGTTCCAAGACCGCTTAAAATCGAGCTGATTGCCCTTCGAAGCGAATGCTAGCTATTCCCGAGACGAAGAAGATCAGAGCTGTCACCGAATCGATCGGCTCGAATTCCGACTTGGTGAAGCATCCAGAGGTAGAGGTTGCAAAGCGGGGTGTTTTCCGCGTAGCGCCAATGCCCGGATTTAGAGGCTTTTCCGCCGGCTTTTCCGAGCATAAGGATAGGTAGGTCGTCGTGATTGTGTCGATCGCCATCGGAGATGCCGCTGCCGTAGATGATCATAGAGCGATCTAGGAGCGATTCGCCATCTTCTTGGACTGCTTCGAGTTGATCTGCCAGATAAGCGAGTTGTTGCATGTGGAAGAGGTTGATCTTTTGTAGCTTGGTTTGTTTATCTTCGCTCTTACCGTGGTGGGATAAATCATGGTGGCTTTCTGGGGCACCGATTTCAGGGTAGCCTCGGTTGCTACCTTCGTTGGCCATCATGAAGGAGAGAACTCGGGTTGCATCGGTACGGATAGCGAGGGCGATCATGTCCATCATCAATCGGCAGTGTTCTTCCCACACGCGAGGAACACCTGCTGGGCGAGAGTAGCTTGGTACCCCGTTTTCTCCGAGTTCAAGTTTGTCGGAACGTTGCAAACGGTTTTCGACATCGCGAACTGCGTAGAGGTATTCATCGAGTTTGCGGCCGTCGGCAGCACCGAGTTTGATCTTGAGCGACTTGGCATCTTCCAGAGCGTAATCAAGAATGCTTTTTCGGCGTGCATTTCGGATGGTTGCGGGGGTAGCATCGGAGACTTTCTCTGGAGTGCCGAAGAGGCGTTCGAAGACGGCTGACGGATCCATTTCTTTTGCTAGTGGGCTCGATTCATTTCGCCAAGCAAGGTTGCTTGAGTAAGCGCAGGAGTAACCACTGTCGCAGTTGCCCGATTGCGCGGAGCCTTCGAGGCCGAGTTCCAGGGATGCAAATTTCGACTTCTGCCCGATGGCTTGAGCGGCGACTTGGTCGACTGAGATTCCGTTTTTGATATCGGCGCCATCGGTTTTTTTCGGGTGGGCACCTGTAAGAAAAGCGGCACCGCTACGAGCATGATCGCCGGCTCCGTCACCGTGATCACGGGCACCATCGAGAGTTAGTCCAGTGAAGACGTTGAGGGAGTTGCGATGTTTTTCCAGTGGTTTAAGTGTCCCTGGCAATTCAAACTTTGTTCCTTCGCTGCTTGGGGTCCAATCTGCCATGTGGATTCCGTTTGGAACCATCACAAAGAGCATGCGGATAGGTTTGTCGTCAGCCCTTTTCGCGGCTCGGCTCAAAGGAGACATGGCTTCAAGCCAAGGGAGAGCGATTGCGGTGCCGATTCCTCGCAGTAGAGTTCTTCGTTCAAGTGGTCTCATGGTTTGGTCTCGGAAGGGTTGTTTGCGTTTGTCGCGTTGTTGTTGGATGGGTTGTTGATTTTGGATATTGGATCTGTTGCGTCATCGATGTTTTTCGTTCCTTTGCGCTGGAACGGGTCGCTATAGATGATTGCCAGCAGTAGGTCTTTGAATCGGTAATCGTTCTTGGATGTTTCCGAGAGGATTTTATCGATTGCACATCGGTCGTAGTATTCTATTCCGCGTCCTATGGCATAGGTCATTAGTTTTTCCGTCAGGGTTCTGGCGAACTGCTCTGATTTTTTTTCTCGGATCAATCGGATCAAGTCGGCTGGGTTTTTGATCACTTCACCGGTTGGAAGCTCACCGCTGGCATCGATCGGAGTGCCTCGTTCATCGGTGCGCCATCGTCCGACGGCATCGTAGTTTTCAAGGGCTAGACCTATGGGGTCCATTTGTTTGTGGCAACCCGCGCAGGAGGGGTTAGCGCGGTGTTGTTCAAGTTGTTCGCGCAGGGTTCCGGTGAGTTCTCCTTTTTCAAGTTCTGGAACGCCGGGGGGGGCGGGAGGTGGAGGGGTGCCCAGGATGTTATCCAAGATCCACTTACCTCGTTTCACAGGGCTTGTTCGGGTTGGATTGCTTGTCACCGCCAGCACTGAGGCGTGAGTGAGGATCCCCATTCGTTTGTGCCCCTTGAGGGACACTTTCTGAAACTTCTCTCCCGAGATACCTGGGATTTGATAATAGCGAGCGAGTGATTCGTTCATGAACGAGAAATCCGCATCGAGCAATCGCAGGACACTCATGTTCTCGCGAAGGATATACAGGAACAGGAAATACGATTCGGTTCGCATCAATTCTCGAAGCGAATCGTTCCAGTCTGGGAACATACCTGCGTTTGGAGTGAATTGATCTAATTTGCGCAGCGTCAGCCATTGTCCGGCGAAGTTTTTCACAAAATCCCGAGCGCGGTCATCGCGTAACATACGGTCGAGTTGTGCGGCGAGTACTCCTGGTTCTCGCAGTTGCTTTTTCGATGCGAGGCTCAGCAATTCGCGGTCGGGTGTGGAGCTCCAAAGGAAGTAGCTCAACCGTGTAGCGAGTTCAAACTCGCTGAGGAGTGGATACTCACCCGCTATTCGATGCGAGGGTTCCTCGATCTTGAAAAGAAAGTGAGGTGAAACCAAGACTGCAGCTACTGCGGTTTGCAATCCGGCTTCGTAGGATTCGCCAGCAGCGACACTTTGTTCGACAATCGTTGCTAAGCGATTTAGTTCGTCGTCGGTTGCGGGGCGTCTGTAGGCGCGGCTAGCAACGCGTCGCAGTACGTCTTTCGCCGCGCCAGCAACGGAGCGTGTAGCGTTTGGGATCGCATCGCGAACAAGTTCCCGATGGATTTCAGGAAGTGCTAATGGAGGAATTTTTTCAGCGGGTTTTTGCCCGGTGAGTCGAAGCTCGTAAATATACAGATTGGTGTCTTGGGCTGGCTGACCATCTTTGGCTGGGACGTAATGGTCGTTGACAAAGGCTATCTCAAAGATTCGTTTACCGGTTCG
>CAIJIZ010000053.1 GCA_903820735.1 uncultured Pirellula sp. | reverse complement strand
GATGAAGAGACGATTGTTTAGTGTGTTACCGTGATTTAAGTATTGATTGGCCGACCGCTTCACCGCACCCCACCGGACGCGTCCTACTTGGGCCTTGAGTATTGCCATTCGGTTTTCGTAGGGTTCGTGCAGCGGTCCCCGTAATCGTTGAAGCAACCGCGAACAGATCGATTGCGATAATCATTTCGAATACGTTGCAAAGTGTAGGGACCGCGGAACGTACCATGCGCGTGCCGGTGGGTTCCGCGGTTGGTGCATTGAACCGGGCGGATTAAGAGATGTTTGTTGGGTGTCGCCGTGATTTAAGTAGTGAACGGCCGACCGCTTCACCGCACCCTACGGGGAAGTGTCCTGGTTTGGGCAATGAGTTTTGCGGGCGGTTTTCGTAGGGTTCGTGCAGCGGTCATGGAAATTGTTAAAGCGACCGTGAACAAATCGCTTGCGATGACCGTTTCGAATACGTTGCAAAGTGTAGGGACCGCGGAACGTACCATGCGCGCATCGGCGGGTTCCGCGGTTAGTAAATTGAACCGGGCGTATTAAGAGATGTTTGTTGGGTGTCGCCGTGATTTAAGTAGTGATCGGCCGACCGCTTCACCGCACCCTACGGGAAGCATCCTGCTTTGGGCAATGAGTTTTGCCAGTCAGTTTTCGTAGGGTTCGTGCAGCGGTCCCGGTAATCGTTGAAGCAACCGCGAACAAATCGCTTGCGATAATCATTTCGAAAACGTCGCAAAGTGTAGGGACCGCGGAACGTACCAAGCGCGCATCGGTGGGTTCGGCGGTTGGTGCATTGAACCGGGCGGATGAAGAGATGTTTGTTGGGTGTCGCCGTGATTTAAGTAGTGAACGGCCGACCGCTTCACCGCACCCTACGGGAAGCGTCCTGCTCGGGGAAACAAAGGTTTCACGCAAAGAAGCAAAGGTAGGATATGCAGTCCTGTGTTGATTCGCTGGTAGTGATTAGAATCTGAAGCGATCCCAGTGATTCCTTGCCAAATCAAGACGAAACGATACGGTAATCAATGTCCATACCAGACTTTCAATCGCTCATGTTACCACTATTGCGGCACATTTCGGGTGGTAAGGAGCATACGCTTGCCGGTTCGCGGGATCTGCTTGCGAAACAGTTTCAATTAACAGAGGAAGAGTTAAGCCAGAAATTGCCCAGCGGCGTAGCGAATACGTTCTATAACAGATTGGCTTGGGCGAAGATTTATTTAGAACGGGCGGGGTTGATCACGAAGGTTCGCAGAGGAGTCTTTCGGATAAGCGTTACCGGAGAAGGTGTCTTAAAAAATCCGCCGGAGCGCATTGATATCGCTTATTTGGATCAGTTCCCGGACTTTAAGGGATTCCGAGAGAAGAGTGGGGGAAGCGAAGATGAGCAAACCACTGTACCGGAGTCGACTGCATTGAGTTCCACGCCTGAGGAAGCGTTGGATTTTGCTTACAAGAATCTGCGCGACGATCTCGCAGCACAGTTGCTTGCTCAGATCAAGTTGTCTCATCCATCCTTCTTTGAGAAGTTAGTTGTCGATTTGATGCTCAAGATGGGGTATGGAGGTCCTGGGGAGGATGCGGGCACAGTTACGTCTTATGGAGGTGACAATGGAATCGATGGGATCATCAATGAGGACATGTTGGGATTGGATGTGATTTATCTGCAAGCCAAGCGTTGGGAGAGCACTATTGGTCGTCCGGAGATTCAGAAGTTTGTTGGCGCTTTGGTTGGAAAGAGGGCGAGGAAGGGAGTGTTTTTGACGACGAGTGGATTTTCGAGTGAGGCGATCGCGTATGCGGCGGGGCTCGATGCGAAGATTGTATTGATCGATGGCTTGCGGTTGGCTCAATTGATGATTGATTTTGATGTTGGTGTGAGTTCTACGCAGACTTACACGATCAAGCGGATTGATCACGATTACTTCGAAGGAGAGTGAGGTCCTGTTTTGTGTACTAGGTGCTAGCGTAAACGCTTGATTACGCGAGAATGATACCGGATCTTGGCAGTTGATTGACTGCGAGATGTTTGGTATTCGCCGATAGTAAAAGGTAGGTGTAACGATGCCCGCGAAACGACCTAAGGACCGCGCACGATTTGTGCAGTATTTTGGCCCATTGCTCGATGCGCTTCGCGCGTTAGGTGGTTCGGCAAGGCCGATGGAGGCAGTTGAGCGGATTGCGGAGGACTTAAAGTTAACACAGGCGGTTCAAGAAGAATTGCTTGAGTCAGGCTCTTCTCGATTTCAGAATGCGGTGCAATGGTCGAGGTTTTATTTGGTACGCGAGGGGTTAATAGACGGTTCGACGCGTGGGGTGTGGGCATTAACGCCGCAAGGGACTCGCACACACTTAACTTTGGAAGAATCGCATGCCATCTTTCTCAAGTGGGTGGAGGTGTATACGAAGGCGAGGAAGGAGCGACAAAAAGAAAAGGAGTTGGAGGAGGAGGACATAGACGAGTCCGAGGAGGTATTGCCGGAGTCTTATAGGGCGCAGGTTGCACAATTAGTGAAGGGGCTCAGTCCGGCGGGTTTCGAGCGACTATGTCAGCGATTATTGCGTGAAGCTGGATTTGTCAGTGTTCAGGTAACGGGTCGATCAGGGGATGGTGGGATTGATGGTGTGGGTCATTTGCAAGTCAATCCGTTTGTCAGTTTTCGGGTGTTGTTTCAGTGCAAGCGGTATGCAGGGAGTGTATCCCCTTCGGTGGTGCGAGATTTTCGTGGAGCGATGACGGGTCGAGCCGACAAGGGGATCATCATTACGACGGGGACGTTTACGACGGAGGCGAAGCGAGAGGCTTATCGAGACGGAGCGCCACCGTTGGAGTTGGTGGATGGGGAGAAGTTGGTCGAGATGTTTGAGCACCTTGACTTCGGCTTGCGACCGATCAAGAGCTACGAAGTTGATGTCGGGTTCTTCCGTGCGTTCGATACGGAGATTAACGGATAAATGCCAGCGAGACTAAGGCCGAGCGTTGATTCGCAATCAAAGACGCTAGACCTTGCAGTGCCCAATTACCTGTAAAATTAAATATTTTGGCACAGCATATGTAGCGTAAATGATTGTCAGGATAAGCTTAGTTTTTGAACGAACAGACAATTGTTGGGCGTCTTGGTGGCTCTGCCCCTACCCCCCGGAATTTATCGTGTTGGGGGCAAAGGCAAGTGGTATCGAATCGCATAGCAGCATCGCAAATGAGCCCTGTTTTCGAAACTGTGGGATCCCGTGGTATTTGTTTCGAGCAACGTGGATGACGCGTTACAAGCTCGCTGGTCTACTGCATATGCTTACTGAATCCCTGGGCATCTCGATAGCTTGCTATCTGGGGGGAAGCGAATAATCTAAAAGGCTCTGCTAACGCAGGGTTGTTAGATCCTTTGGCCCACAAATTCTGCGGAGTAGCCAAAGTTAAGTTCAACATCGACTATCGATGAGGATTGATCAACATCCGGTCAACCGTTTCTTTGATCGATTCAAAATCGTCGTCCGTCTTGTTTAATTCGTCTGCTAGTTCTTCGTATTTTGCAATTTCTCGGCGATCCTTGTTGGTCTCGACACGCAATTCCAGAGGGAAGCGACGTGCGCCGAAGGAAAATGCATCGTCGGCAGGTACCGATTCACGGATTGGAGCCAATGTTTCAACAGGGAATGCATAAGCTCCAATTCGAACCCCTGCGTATAGCAGCTTGGCATGCAAGAAGCTGCAGCCACCCGCGAGACAAGCCCAATAGAACATCGTGTCCGCGTCCTCACGCAAAATGGATGCTGTCATGCAGGCGACATCATGCACAACCGAAGCGCGACGATAACCTCCGGTATAAGGAGTTCCCACGATAAACCATAGGGATTCTGGAATACTAGCTCCGTTGATGATGCTCGTTTTCGGAGCGAGCCATCGACGGCCTTTTGGATCTTCATACCAAAAGTCTTCGATCAGACGCATCGCACGGTCTGCACCCGTGTCGTCTATCCACTCGGTTTTTGGTCGTCCTGAAAATCTACCGTAATTTGCCATTGCGATTTCGACTTGTGATTTTCGTGTTGACTGAAAACTATGTTGGTTGTCGATAGGGAGTTGAGAAGGCTTTCCACCCTATCTCGTTACATTTCGTAGGATTACGCGGCGGTTGATTGCCTGGAGTGGGCGAGCTTTTTCTTGGGCATGTTTCTGTAACTCATCAACGTCCCCAGGTGCGACTTCGATAACTTCAGGAAAGACGATCCAAGTAACCCGCTCTTTGTAAAAGCCGCACGAATCTGAAGTCGTTAATGATCCTTCGTACCGGTAGAACTTGGTTCGATCTTTTGGCAGAAATTCGTAGGGATTCAACTTTTCCGGGATTTTGGTGTCTACTTTTTCGGGTTTCGGACCTCTGTCTTTTGAATACTTTTGAAGTGTGAGGTTCATCGCCTTGATGGATTTCGGCGTTGTCGCGGTTTCTGCTATTTTGAAGAAAGCGGCGAGGACAATGTGGTTCGAGTCACCGGTCACATGATTTGCGCAGTGTATATCGGGTAGTGGGTGGACAAAGTGAATCTCGAAATCGTGGTCGATGTTGTCGATCCGATGTTCGCTGCGTGCATGGATGTGGACACGTTGGAGCCGAGCATCGCTTCCGTTGTACCCAAGTATCGCCACGTCATTGAAATGGAAGTTGTGGTCATCCGTGTGGAATTCCCCGGCCAGTTCAAGGTCTCGGTACTTGAAGACCAGGTAGTCGCTTGGGAAAGCAACTGGAATTGTTTGATGGTGCTCAATGTTGATCGGGGATTGTTGGGATCCATAGGGCCAAGCGAACATGATGAAGGGTTCCTAGAATTTATTATTTCAGAATCTGTTGTTTACGGTTCCGTTGCACGTAGGGGTTAGGGATTGATAAGGACTTTGATTTTGATCGATCCGTCTGCTTCGACGTTACTGTAGCCTGACGAGCCGAATACGGTAACGACGCCGTCGTATTCCACTTCTGCAATTTTCCCGTCCTTGATGAAGAGCAGATAGTCAAGATGCTGCTTGATTAACGCCATTAACGAGTCTTCGTTGTTATCGTTGAGTTGGTTGATGGCAGTGTTGGCACTCATGCGGAATCTAGTTCCGGACCCGTCTGACTTGAGTTCTATCTCCTTCGAAGAAGTCAAGACCTCTGATCCAGAAGAAAGGGTGATTTGGACTGAGCGTTTATCACCAGCCAGTGGGCTACCTTGAGGTACCAGCAGTGTTAGCAGATCCAATGGCCCCGACTTGGTAATCGCTTTGATCGAGTTATTTGCTTCATCCAATTTCGCATCCAGGACAATTTCATTGCCGATCACTGTTACTTGATCGATCGCTTCGTGAGGTGGGTGTACAACAGGAATCAGCAAGTGACCGCTGACGCCATACGGTGTTGCGATGTGAGCGTCGACATACCCTTCTACGTCTTCGTTGAAGTAGCCTTCGTCTTCCGAAGTTGCGACTTTATATTCTTTTTCGAGACGACGATCCCGGATGGTGGCAAGGCCAAGGGGGAAGATTAACTTCGATAATTTGGCGACTGATCATACGAGCGTGAACCATTTGGTTCCCGACGATAAGTTTGGAATTCGTGACACTAAAATTACCACCGGTCAGGAACATCACACCCCCTCGATGCGGATCGTAGCCCGGAGCGCCATACCAGCCGGAGAGTTTGCTTCAAGTGCAAGCCTCAGAATCACTGTTGTTCTTTCTCCTGTGCTTGACCGACGACCGGGTGAAATTCGAACGAGCTCCGTGCGATCACCCTTCGGTTCGAATCGTTAATGGATTCGAGGGCAATAATCCAAATGAAGAGCATTGGATAACTATTGGCGAAGTGGGTGCATCGGGACGGGACGTGGCACCATCGAGATTCCCAGCTGGGGAGTAAGCGGTTGGGCGTAAGGTGTTTGTTGACGGTTGGGTGCGCGGTCTCCACCCTCACCCCCCGGCCCCCTCTCCCGCCTGCGGGAGATGGGGAGTTGCGCTTGGGTGTGGGCGGCCTGGCCTGCGGGAGATGGGGAGTTGCGCTTGGGCTTGGGCGGCCTGGCCTGCGGGAGATGGGGAGTTGCGCTTGGGTGTGGGCGGCCTGGCCTGCGGGAGATGGGGAGTTGCGCTTGGGCTTGGGCGTGGGTGTGGACGGCCCGGCCTGCGGTATTTTCCCCTTTATTTTCCTTGCGCCCCTTTCGAAGCGTATCTCAAAAAGTCTATGCTATCCGAATCGTCGTACCGATGTTTTCTTGGTAATTCCACCGAAGAGCTCAATAAAGTCCATGACCAAGTCCAAGATCGCTGTTGTAGAAGCCGAGTCGGAGAAGTTTCCTTTTGTCTACCGATTCCCCCTGAAATTCGGTGGTCGTGTCGTCAAGGACGTTACGGTCTTTCGCGCTATGATCACGCTCGAAGACCAAGCCAAGAAGAAATCGGCTCACGGTATCGGGGAAATGACAATGGGGACCGCGTGGGCTTGGCCCACCTCCGCACTCTCCCCTGAAATGGCTCTGAAAACTATCACGGTACTCGCCGAACGTATCACCGCCGCTGCGACTACTCTCGTCGCTGATCAACACCCTCTGCACCTCGCCTCCCAACTCAAACCCATCGCCAAAAAACTTGCCGAAGAACTCGCTACGGCAATGAAACTCTCCGAGCCAATCCCAGATCTGGCGATCGCACTGGCACTCTCCCCCTTGGATATCGCTCTGCATGACGCTTACGGCCGACTTCACGGTAAAAACTCCTTCGATTGCTTCGGACCAGAATTCGTCGGGACGGATCTCTCTCACTGGCTTGGTGAAGAATTCATCGGCAAACCGTTCTCGGACATTCTCTCTGATAAGCCTTCGCCAACCCTGCACCTGTACCACTTGGTCGGCTCGCTCGACCCCCTGAGCAACGACGATCTGAACCGCAAAATCGGTGACGGTTTGCCCGAAACTCTCGAAGAATGGATTCGCTCTCAACAACTCTCGCACCTGAAAGTTAAACTCACCGGCAAAGATCTCGATGCCGACGTCGGTCGTGTCTACGAAATCGATCGAATCGCTGCAAGAACCTTCCCAACCAAACAATTCTCGTACTCGCTTGACTTCAATGAAGCTTGCGAAAGCGAAGACTACGTGATCGATTTCCTAGAGCGACTGGAACGACTCAGCCGCGATGCAACTACCAAACTGCATTACATCGAACAACCGATGACCCGAGATCTGCGCAGTCGCAAAGAAGTAACAATGCACCGCGTCAGCCGACTCAAGCCGGTCGTCATCGACGAGTCGTTGACGGACTTGGATATGCTCCGTTTCGCTAAACAACAAGGCTACTCTGGCATTGCTGTTAAGGCTTGCAAGGGGATCAGCGACTCGGTCTTGCTCAGCGCCGCTGCGAAACAATGGGGTATGAAAATCTATGTGCAAGATTTGACTTGCGTGGGCGGTTCCTTCATGGCCTCCGCCGCTCTCGCCTCTCGCTTGCGCGGGGTAACTGCTGTCGAAGGTAACGGACGCCAATATTGCCCAGCAGGTAACAAAGATTGGGAATCGCTCTACCGACCGATGTTCCGAATCTTGGGTGGGGTTGTCCCCACGGAATTACTGCAAGGCCCCGGACTCGGATTCGCTTGGCCTCGGAACATTATCTCGAAGAAGTATTCGGAGTTCTGCCAACCGCCAGCATAGGTGACTCACCGGAGTGCTTGCGCACTTCCGCTATAAATGCACGGCCAACGGTCCCGGGGGCTCACGCAAAGAAGCAAAGACGCAAAGAAGACCAGGGATTGCGGCACTTTGTCTTAGATGCTTTTTTCAGGGTTTTCCGTTTGGTTTTCTCTTGGCGTCTTGGCGTCTTAAGCGGAGCGGGCGTGAGAATCGGTTTGATGCTCGGTTGCGCGGTCTCCACCCTCACCCCCCGGCCCCCTCTCCCGCCCGCGGTAGATGGGGAGACTCGCTTGGAAACGGGGTGGATTGCGCGGCCAACGGTCCCGGGGGCTCACGCAAAGAAGCAAAGACGCAAAGAAGACCAGGGATTGCGTGAGTAGCAATAGCCCGCGATGGCCGATTCGATGCAGGTTAGATGGTTAAGTTGCGCTCCGCGAGGGAGGCGATTTGTCGGGCGACGTACTTGGCGAGTATATCGGTCTCTAAGTGGACTTGGCTCCCTACCGTGAGCTTGCCGAGCGTAGTGACGCTTAACGTGTGGGGAATCAAGGCGACGCTAAAGCCGCCGTCGTCGGCTCGTACAAGTGTGAGGCTTACCCCATCGATCGTTACCGAGCCTTTGGGTGCCATCTGCTGCAAAAGGTTCTTCGACGCTGAAAACTCGATGAACCGCCATTCCCCTTCGTCGCGTACCGCTGTGACTTGGCCAAGCCCATCGACGTGCCCGGTGACGTAATGGCCTCCGAGCCGCTGGCCGACTTGAAGACTCCGCTCGCAGTTGACTTCGTCCCCCACCTGAATCCTTCCAAAAGACGTTTTCGAAAGCGTTTCGCTACCTAGCTCGAAATGGCAACAAGTCTCCGGAAAATCTCCGCCAATCTCGACGACTGTCAAACAACAGCCCGCCAAGGCGATGCTGTCGCCGATGCAGACCCCTTGGGCAAACGCCCCAAGGTTGAAAATCAGACGTTTCCCCGGACCGCACTCTCGAAGGCCAACAAGGGGTACTTTGGACTCGACAAGGCCTGTAAACATTGGGAAACCAGGTGATTGCGGGGAATAAATCGGGCAGGAATGCCGGGGTAAATGAGAACCTCAAGGGGAGGTTACGACTAGCCAATTTTAGAAATATCGGGCAGAATTCGGAACTGCCGATCCGGAGGCGTGAGATGACGTCCGAAAAGATGGTTCGCAACCGGTCTATGGCGGGCTCTCGGTGCGCAGGTGCCGATCATGCAT
>CAIJIZ010000052.1 GCA_903820735.1 uncultured Pirellula sp. | reverse complement strand
TAATTGCTTACCGCATTTCGGGCATTTGACTTTTTTGCCCGCAAGCGACTCATTCGAACGCAGCGAAGCACCACAAGGGCAGCGGAATTGAACGGACATGGGTACTGTTCCGGTAATTTACGGATTGATTTATACGAATTGATTTATTCGGACTGATTTATGACGTGAAATGCTGGCAAGTTTGAGCGACAAGCTACAGATCAGAAGCAAAGGGGGAGGATGTAATGCTAGGGACAAGCTGTCATACTTGGACCCGGGTGTAATACTAGGGACCGAGTGTAATATGGTACACAACGACTGAGCAAATCAATCCGTGGCATCGGATTTTCTTCGAACCGTCCGACGGTCTAACTGCAAGAGCTTTGCCGCTTTCTCAAAGCTGCGGGTTTGCTTGTAGGCGATTTTGCAATAAGCAGAAGTAAGTTCGTCGGCAGTAAGCTCGAGATTTGAGATCTGCTGCACAAGCTTGTTGATCTCCGGATTCCCCTTTTGACTCAGTTCTCCTGCTGAAGTACTTTTCGTTTCGTGATCGGTTTTGAACTGATAATGACCGTGAATCATCAAGTTCCGAACACATTGCTCAAGCTCTCTGAAGTTACCTGGCCATGTGTAATCAGCCGGCAAGTTGAGCTCAAGCCAATTTACGATTTCCGAAGTCAACTCTTCTTGAACTTCCGGCACCATACGCTGCACGATGAATCCAACCAGGTTTTCAAATACGTCGGGATTGTCTTTTACTTGTGCGTGTAAACTCGGTGTTTCGATGACATCGGCACAAAGTCGATAATACAGATCTTCTCGGAAATGGTGTTTCGCGATTTCCTCCTTCAAGTCACGGTTGGTCGCGGCAATGAGCTTGCCCTCAAACTTACGCGTCTTGGATTCCCCTGATCTTTGGAATTCACGGTTCTGCAATACCCGCAGCAACTTCACTTGCGTTGGCATTTCTAATTCGCCGATCTCATCCAACAAGATCGAACCATCCTTACCGCAGATCTCTAACCATCCAGCGCGGCTAGAAACCGCACCTGTAAACGCCCCTTTTGCATGCCCGAAAAGCTCTGACTCGACCAAGCTCGACGAGAAAGCTGCAATGTTAACTGCCTTGTAGCTGTTTGCAAAGTCACTTCTAAATTCAATCGATGCGCGATCAAAAGGAATGTAACCCGATAAACCGATCGCCCTAGAGACCAGCTCTTTACCGCTTCCACTAGGCCCCGTCACCAGCGTTGTCACCTGTGAAAGGTGCTGATACAAGCTATCTCGATAGCGGCGCATGTTGACCGTGAAAATGGATTCCCAAATACGCGAACGCAACTCGGCAGCCGGCTTGGATTTTCCTACTACGCAATTGAAGATCGCAAAAAATGCTCTGTAGACCTGATGAAAAATTGCAAACAGATGGCACTTATCCCGATCTGATATATGACCGAACCGAGGAATCTTAAGCCAATAGTCAAACTGCTCTGAAAAGCGTTTCCACGTTTCGGCAGTCGATCGCTGAGTCGATGCTGTCAAGCGTTCACCGTGCAGCTCACGCGGGTACTCCCAGTACCCCAAAAGCTCATCGAACAACACAAAGTATGCAAGATCAGTATACAACTGGAGATCCTGTGGATCCAACGGCTCTCCTCCAAGCACATCCCGTCTCAATTTCACCAAAAGCACCTTGGACTTCCCTACGACCTTCACCACATTCTTTCGCTTGGTGGGATTTCGCGGATCGATGTGACTCCAGAATCCGATCTCCTCTGTCTCGAATTCATCGCCTAGCGCGATCTGCTCTAACTCCAAACGCTTAGCTGTAAAGGGATTGGTGTAATTCAATTCGCAGATCGCTCGGACCGCTCGCAACTCGCTTTTCGTCAACGATTTCATAGTCGACAAGCCCATCCCACATGGTGTTCATGAAATGATCATCTTAAGTACACTCAATGCACATCACCATCTTACATGAAAACCACGGCACCGGGGCAAATTCTCCATAAACGCTTGCCCGATAACGACTTAGAAATCCTTTCAAGTTCTGGCACGCGGATTGCCTTATTTTGTTTCGCCTTTCCGGGTCTTGCATTGGCTCCGTTGCCAATCGCAAAGAGGTTTGAGATTGTCTCTTTGGAGAAGCGATCATGAAAGCTAGAAGTTGGATTACGTCGTGTGCGGTAGCGATTGCAAGTGTGCTCGCTCCTGCATTTCTGGGTGATGGGCCTGCAAGTCATAGCAACTCGGCCAAAGCCGGTGGGCTACTTATCGCCGACGGTGGGTTCGGAGGCCTCTTGGAGATCAAACAACAAGACATCTCCGTAGTCATCAACAACGGAGTTGCCGTCACCGAAATCAACCAAGTCTTCCTCAATACGGAAAATCGTATCGTCGAAGCACTCTATACCTTCCCTGTTCCAAACGGAGCGAGCGTAAGCAACTTCACCATGATCATCAATGGTCAGGAGATGGTGGGTGAAGTGGTTGAGAAAAAACGAGCTCGCGAGATCTATGAGAGTTACAAAACCACGAAACGCGATCCGGGACTGCTCGAACAAGTCGACTACAAGACATTCGAACTGCGAGTCTTCCCGATCCAACCTAAAGCGGAACAGCACATCAAAATCGTCTACTACCAACAGCTCGACTTTGATCACAACAACGCTACTTACGTGTACCCGCTAGCCACCACTACCCGCGCAGTGGTGAATGAAAAAACCACTGGGCGATTCTCGATGACGATGGATATCAAAAGCCAAATTCCAATCACGAAGGTCTTCAGCACCTCCCATCCTCAAGACTTTGTGATCAATGCGCACAATGACAACTACTCCCGTGCAAACATGGAGCTCACCTCAGGTGACCTTAGCCGTGATGTCGTAATCGCTTTCGATACGGAGAGACCCCGTACCGGAATCGATCTCATTGCAAATAAACAAGGTGATGAAGACGGGTACTTTCTGCTTACCATGACCGCAGGCAAAGAGCTTGAAGAATATGGTGCTGGGATGGATTACGTTTTTGTCGTCGACGTCTCTGGAAGTATGGCAGACCAAGGCAAACTCAGGCTTGCGACCAACGTCGTCGATGCGTTCATCGGTGAACTTGGATCCGAAGATCGATTCGAAGCCATCGCGTTCAACAATGCTCCGAAACTACACTTCGAATCGCTCCAAGCGGCAACCGATTCCGCAAAACAATCCGCCGGCGAGTTCCTTAAAGATCAACGCGCCATCGGAGGAACCGTACTGCGCCCGGCAATCACCACCGCATACAAGTACAAAGATGCCGATCGACCACTGAACGTTGTAATTCTCTCTGACGGAATGACTCAACAAAACGAACAGGCCGAATTGATAGGGCTCATTGGGAATGCTCCTCCATCGACTCGCGTCTTTTGCATCGGTATTGGAAACGAAGTCAATCGGCCGCTCTTAAAGCAACTTGCCGAACGAGCCGGCGGCCTGGCGGCTTTCGTCTCCCTTCAAGACGATTTCAAACGTCAATCGCAAGCTTTCCGAAGAAAACTTATGCGACCTGTAGCTACCAACGTTCGGATTAAGTTCAACGGCGTTGAGACATTCGACGTTCTTCCAGGTGCTCTGCCCGATCTGTTCTATGGGGCACCCTTGCGAATGATCGGTCGATACAAACAAGGAGGTGCTTCCCAAGTAAGTGTCAGTGGCGAAGTCCTCGGAAAACCCTTCGAACAAACCATTGATGTGTCGTTGCCAAAAGCCAGCGATGAGAATCCTGAAATCGAACGTATGTGGGCTTACTGCCGCGTTCAACAACTGATGAATGAACTGCGTGAGAAAGGAAACTCAGCCGATAAAGAAAGCGAAATCGTTCGATTGTGCGAAGGCTACTCGATCGTCAGCGAATACGCTTCGTTCATCGTCTTGGAAAACGATGCGGAATACAAGCGATGGTCGATTCAACGTCGAAATGCAACTCGCGTTCAACGAGATGATTCAGCTCGCAACCGACTGCGAATCCAACTCGACAATCTTCGAGAGCAATCCCTTGCAGCTATCGGACCTAACAAGAATAAGGCACCTTCGAATTTGAGCGAATCGACTAACCCAACAGCCGATCCGACCCAGATCCAATCCGCAAACCCTACTGTTGACAATAACGTGGCGAGCAACCGGCCCTCGGATCTGTTCCTACCAACTAGTCAACAACCTGCACCTACATTTGCCGAACCCAGTGCGCGTTCTGCTTCGGAAAGCAGCAATAGCTTTTCCAACGCTTCGAACAGCAACAGCGGCTTGGACAGGACGAATAGCACACTCCCGAGCTCAAACAATGCGCAAAGCTCCCGAAGTGCAAATTCGGGTGGGGGTGGCGGTGGGGGTGCAATCGATCCGCTTTCCTGCGCGGTCGCCCTAGGGATGGCTGGCGCATCGGCTTGGGCCGCTCGCCGACGCCGTAGCAACGAGGCTCCTAGCGTTGACGCGGACTCAATGAAGTAACTCTCGAGCAACTTGATAAATCCGAAAATGAAAATCATGAAACCACTCAAGTCCACCTGGGATCACTTATGCGAAACGCCAATCGCGCTCTCGCTTAGCCTCTTGGCTATCGTTCCATTCGTGTTCCCAGGACTTGAGAGTTTCCTTGAATTTCAATTCGCGGATAGTTCCTTGAGCAACGCCCAAGTCGTGGTGGGCTGCAATTGGCTACATTGGTCTGCAAGCCATCTCTTTTGGGATCTTTTGATGTTCTATGTTGTTGGTAGGCTTTGCGAACTATCCGATCGCAAAGCATTCATCTCGGTAATCTTGCTCAGTGCACCTTTAATTCCCCTAGCGATTCTGATCGCTTGTCCTCAGCTCGGATCCTATCGAGGGCTAAGCGGCATCGACACGGCCCTCTTTGCTCTACTTGGAACCAGCCGTTTGCAAGAATCGATTCGCAAACAAAATTACATAGGATTCCTGGTGTACGGATTACTTCTTGTCGCGATGTTCTTGAAGATCCTCTATGAAACGATTACCGGTGATGTCCTTTTCGCAGACAAAAGTACCTTTACGCCCGTAGCGCTCGCGCACCTAACCGGCTCCCTTGTTGGAATAGGGGTCGCACTTACAACCGCCGGCTTCGGGTCGATCGTTGAAACGACCGTTTGGCTGAAGACGTTATGCACGCCACGCATGAGGTGCAGGAACCGAGCGGCGTGATTAGAATAAGGTAATTGGAACAACGTGATTGGAACATCGTGTCTTCTCATTCTCCACCTCAAATTCTACGTCTCCGATCTCCACGAACAAATGATCCAACGAACCTATTCACAAACTATCCATCGTTGGGCCTTGGCACTCGCGTGCTTGATGTTTGCAGCTGAAGTGTCCTTCTCTCTTTCTGCCGAAGATACGATGGCATGTCTCGCGGAGAGTGAATCTCATCAAATTCCAGCTAGCCCCTCTACCGAATCGACCCGTGACTGGATTTCTTTCGACGCTCCATCCGATGCACAGCAGTTGATCGGGCCAGACGGCTCGCTACTGATTCCGGAGAACACAAAAATTGCGTCGCAATGGAAGTTTGCCGACGGAGTGCTTACAGCTTCACCAAAATGGGATAGTGTCATGACACCTGACAGCTATGAAGACTTTGTGATACACATCGAATTCAACGTCAATGAAGCTGGTGATGTCGAACACGAACGCAACGGCAATTCCGGTCTGTACCTGCAACTTCGCTATGAACTACAGATTCTCAACTCCTTCAAAGTACCCTTCGAAAAGTACTCAAAGACCGATTGCGGCTGTATCTACGGCATGAAGAAACCCGATCAGATGGCTTGCTTGCCTGCTGGCCAATGGCAATCTTTTGATGTCGCTTTTCGCGCTGCGCGGTTCAAGGATGGACGCAAGTCGGAGAATGCACGGATCACCGTCTATCAAAATCAAATCTTGATCCATGATGATTTCCAATTACCCCGCCATACAGGTGCGGGAAAAAAAGAAGCCCCTGAATCGATGCCGATCAAACTTCAAGGCCATCACAACCAAGTTCAATTTCGCAACTTTTGGATCAAGGCGATCCGATAGCGTTGCAACACATAGGCTGAGCTGCATCAAGCCAATATTCCGCGCACAACTTTGCCTGACACATCCGTTAGCCGGTAATCGCGTCCGCTGTGGCGATACGTCAAACGCTCATGATCGATACCCATCAAATGAAGGATGGTCGCATGCAAGTCATGCACATGAACTCGATCCTCAATAGCGGATAAACCGAACTCATCGGTCGCTCCGAAGCTCATTCCACCTCGCACTCCGCCACCGGCCATCCATACTGTAAAACCATAGTGGTCATGGTCCCGGCCTTTCTGCCCTTCGGACGTAGGAGCTCGGCCGAATTCACCACCCCAAAGAACGAGAGTCTCGTCGAGCAAACCACGCTGTTTGAGATCTTTTAGAAGTGCCGCAATCCCTTGATCGCAAGCTTCCGCTAGCCGTTTGTGCCCACCTACAATGTCGTCATGACCGGTATCCCATGCGATATCGTAGCCGTCGATCGAATGCGATAATTGGACGCAACGCACGCCCCGCTCAATCAATCGGCGAGCGAGTAAACACCCTTTGGCATACTCGCTCGGACCATACATTTCCAAAGTCGCAGCGGTCTCCTGCTGAGTATCAAACGCTTCAGGTACCGCCATCTGCATGCGAAAAGCCATTTCCATCGTCTTCAGACTCGTCTCAAGCTGTGGATCGGGCTGCTGCTCGATATGCAGTCGATTAAGACGCTCGAGCAAATCGACTTGCTGCCGCTGCTGATCCGGATTCCATTTCGAGTTCTTGAGATTCTTCAGCACGCTCTCAACGCGCATCTGATGAATGTTGATATAAGTCCCGGCATAAGAACCAGGCAGAAAGGCATTACCCCAGTTAGCTAATGTTCCCCGGGGCTGTGCATGCGGACTCATCGCAATGAAACCCGGCAGATCCTCGTTCTCCGAACCAAGTCCATAGACGAGCCAAGAACCGAGACTAGGTCGATTGGGTTGCAAGCTCCCAAGATTCATCATCAGGATTGCCCCGGCATGCTCGGGGATGTCGGTATGCATCGAATGGATGAAACAGATGTCATCAACGCACTCGGCAACTTTGGGGAAGATATCGCTGACCCATTTTCCGCACTGACCGTATTGCTTGAATCCAAAAGGACTCGGCATCAATCCATTCTTAGTATTGCGCAGAGACTTGCGATCAACCGATTCGGGACGCTTGCCCGCATGCTCTGCAATCGCCGGCTTGTAATCGAAGGTATCGACCTGCGAAGGACCTCCGGGCATAAAAAGTTGTATCACCCGTTTTGCTTTGGGAGCAAAATGGGGCACTGCCAGCGCAGGATCAGCTAGGAGATTTTGATCAGCAAGAACACTCGCTAGTCCCAAGGTTCCAAAGCCCGCCCCTATGCGGCTGAGCATCTCTCGCCTACTTTTCGGATACCTTGGATACATGTGACTGCCCTCTGAAAAATGGTTTCGCTACGGCTATCGCTGCAATTCTAACACGATTTCAATTGAATCACCGAACTAAGGCAAATACATAAACTCATTCGAACCAAGTAATGCTTGGCTGTACTGCTCCCATCGAGCCATCCGCTGAGTTTCATCAAGCACGGCTTGCCCGCCACTTTCAACTTGCGGGTTGCTTGCCTGTTCGCCCACCCCGTCGGCAGACGAGCCTTTACCTAGAAAACCCAGTCCGATCGCAAGCTCTTTCTCGCTCGCAGAACGCTGGTAGAGGATCTGATAAGCACGTTCGATGCGTACCGAATCCTCGTTGGATTCTTTCATCATTCGCTCAGTAAAAGTCTTTGCACGTTGCTGCATGAACGGACTGTTGAGCAGGAACAAATACTGTTGCGGCACGATGCTCGTCGGTCGCTGAGCAACCGACGAACGCATCAGCGGGAAATCGAAAAGTCGCAAGAATTCATCGGTTGCAAAGGCGTCTCCATTGCGGCTTACTTTAAAGTAGAGAGTCCGACGTCGGCTTTCGATATTCTCGCTCGGTGGACCTCCGATCGTTAGATCCAACTCTCCGCAAACATCTAATAGCGAGTCTCGCCACACTTCAGCATCCATTCGCCTAGGATTCATCCGCCAAATCCATCGGTTGTCTGAGTCCTTGGCATAATTCTCGGGTTCCTGCTGGCTGGACATCTGATAAGTCGCGGAGTTGAGAATCGCCCGATGAAGGTCCTTAATCGAGCCACTTTCAAGCAAACGACGAGCTAGCCAATCGAGCAACTCCGGGTGACTCGGCTTCTCTCCCAACGCGCCGAAGTTATTCGGTGTGCGGACTAAGGCATGCCCGAAATGATGCATCCAAACTCGATTCACAAAGACGCGAGCGGCGAGCGGATTTGTCTGGTCTGAGATCGCTTCTGCTAGCTCCAATCGCCCACTCCCTTTGGCGAAAGTAACTCGATCGTCACCCGCGATTATTCGCAGAAACCGTCTTGGTGCAATCGGCCCCGGTTTGAGGAGATTCCCACGAATAGCTAAAGCCATATCTGCACTTCCTTTATCGCGTAGCGTATGCGTTTTGGCATACATCGGCGGTGCTGATTTCTTGAGCTCCTCTAACTTGGCATGACCGTTATCGATGAGCGTTTGAAGCTCCCTCTTTTTATCATCCGAACTAGGTTCCGCTGCTCCATTCGCATCTACGACTTTCTGAAGGTCCTTGCGCAAGGAATCAAGCAACTTCTCTTGCGACTGTAGCATTGTTTGATGTTGGTTGAACGCTTCGACGACCTCATTGGCGACCAAGGGGATCTCCTCAGTTGCACAATTATTGAAGATCCCGGCAAGCGAATAGTAATCTTCTTGAGGAATCGGATCGAACTTGTGATCGTGACAACGAGCGCATGCAACCGTCAAACCGAGCAGACCTTGGCTGAGCGTATCAATCCGATCGGAAAGGGTCTCCGCTTTAGCTTGAGCCGTACTGTCCGGGTCGCCCCCATCGCTGATGTAGTTCGGTCCCAAAGCGAGAAAGCCGGTGGCGATCGACGAGGATTGATCGCCGATTAGATCCCCTGCAATTTGAAGTCTTAAAAAATCTCCGAATGGCATGTCTTGATCGAACGCATCGGTTACCCAATCGCGGTACCTCCAAGCGTTTTCGTAAGAGGCGTTATCAAGGAATCCACCAAAGCCATCGCTGTAGCGTGCCACGTCGAGCCAGTGACGTGCCCAACGCTCAGCATAATGCTTCGAAGCGAGTGATTTCTCAACGTAATCCGAGACGGCTTGCTTGGGGTTAACGCGATAAGCTTCTTCGAATGCGTGGACTTCCTCGATCGCAGGAGGCAAACCAACTAAATCAAAGCGAATTCG
>CAIJIZ010000051.1 GCA_903820735.1 uncultured Pirellula sp. | reverse complement strand
AACCTTAAGGAGCGCGAAGGTTCCGTAGCCAAGGAAACCGATGGGCTCGATCAGCTCTTTACGCAAAGCGGCGACTTGCTCGGTTCGCTAGATCGCATTCGGGAGCGCGGGTATATCGGCAAGACCAAGACGTTGAGTGAAGGGACTTTGGCAGACATCGACGATTTGTTCATCATGTCCAAGGAAGCCCGACGCGTGATTGGAGAGGCCAAGGAGTTGATCCATCCTCCGGGCGTATGGGATCAAGTTCTCAATACGTTTAGCGCTTCGAGGTATGACGAGAGCATTCGTCAGTTGTCCGGTAAGCCACTGAAATTTTCGAGGTCTACAGGGATACCTAGCATTGCCATGCAGATCTTGAGAGACAGGGCTGTTGAGAATGGCGAAGCTCCACCGACGGAGGTACCCGACGAAGTCGTCATGACATTCGATGAGATTTTTGCGGCTATCCAAGGGAAGCGGCAGCGGGCCAATGACAACCTCAAGCTCATCGAGGATTCGCTTACAAGGGTCAACGACGAGCTGGATCGATGCCAAAGCGATTTGCAGAAGATGGTCAATCAGGAGAAGGTACTCTCCGAGCAATCGTCCGATTCGTTCTTTGCGGTGCCCAAGTACTTCGATGTACTGATTCCTTCGATTCAGAAGGATTTAGCGGAAGCCGATGCGATGTCTACATCGGATGCCGTTACGGCCATGCAGGGGCCTGTGCTCTCAGGCACCCGCAAGCTTGCCGAAGGGATTCGATTGGGTTCCATTTTAGTCGATTCTCGAGGTAAGCTCTTTACTGAATTGCGCAAGGTCTCCGACACGCTTAAGTCTTATGGCTATGAGACCGGATGGATCGACGGTGATTTGCATGAGTTGTCAGCAAAGGCTGATGCGTTGTTTGAAGTGGCCGCGAGCCGCTCGATAGCAGCGGAGATCGATGCTTTTGCGCAATCGCTCGATGGGGTCTTGGAAAAAGGGAAGAAAGCTGTGGAATTGGCCGAATTGCTCAAATCCAAAACAGCCCCTCGTCTCGAAGGTTTACCCGGGCAGATCGCAAAGAACCGCAAGGAGTTAGCAGGTCAGTTGCGTTTGCCTGAAAGCCAAGTCTTGGTCGAATCGAGGTTCAATCCCGACGACGCTGCAGTGTTAGCTAAGAAGAATGTCGAAGCAGCAGTGACGTTGCTAACGCAAGGTAAAGTCGAAGCATGCCGCGCGGCGATTGCCGGATGCGAAGCAGAGATCGATCGTGCAGAAGCTTGGATGGATGCATCGAAGCTAACGGTGAAAGAATTCGACGATACGCTGCGCAAAGAGCGCACGCGACTTGAAGGAATGATCGAGCGAAGTCGCAGATTAGCCGAGTCTGTTTATTCAGCAGATAGCAGCTACACCTCTGCTGCACTGAAATTGGCTTATTCGGCATCGGACAAGCCACCGAAGAGTTGGGCGAACCCTGGCGCGGAGCGGTTACAACCCCTCGTTGAATCGGTTGCTGGAGGGCAAGCAGCTCAAGACGTATCGGATCGAGCAAGTGATCCTCTCAACCAAGTGCCCACCGAGGGATTAGGCCAAGCTGATCCGAATTGGGTGGCCAGTGCGCAGAAAGATCTAGCAGCCGACTTGGGCGTTTCGCTTGCCAACCAACTTCTTGAACGCGCGAAGAGCATTTTGGATCAAGTATCCAAGATGCAGTTAGATGGACGCAACGAATACCAACGGGGAGCTGTCTTGGGGGCCATCAGCATGGTTCGTCAGGCAAGCGAATTGATTTCGCAGGTTGACCAACGGCTCGGTCGAGTCGAGGAGCATTTGCAACAGCTTGAGAAATGCGTAGTGGAGAATGAGCAAACTTTTGCTCAGTGCGTTGAAGCTTCGCAGCGATTGCTTGGATACGAACAAGATCGGTTGGTCATGATCCCGACCTTGCGACAGATCCACGAGTTGGTTCAGCATGTAAAGCAAGTGCAGCAGCAGGTTGCTCAGAACAATCAAAGGACCAATCCGTTTGAGTTATCCGAGTTGCTCATGTATTTCCAAAAGCGGATTGCAGAGCTCGAGGGGATGGTGGTCTCCGATCATCATGGTCATGCTGAGGCGTCAAGGGCGGTAGACGGTGCGGTACGGCAATGGGGGGTGGCGCGGCAGTATGTCCAGCAATCGCGGACCGACAATATTCCCGATTCGCCAGCGACGAAAGAAGGTATTCGTCGAGTGGATGTGTTGGAAAGAGGAGTTTTGGCCGTACAGCAAGAGATCGAGGAGATTCATGGGGATTGGCATGCGGTTGGTCGTAAGGCAGCCGAAGTGCAATCCGATTTAGCGACAGTCTCGCGACAGTTGAGCTCCGAATTGCAGCAAGCCGGCGAAGCGTTGCAAGCGTTTCAAGTGGCGTCCGAATCGGTTTACAATGCCGAGCACTGGACCGGGCCTTGGGGATTGCGGATCAAAGATTCGCCAGGTGTAAGACCATTGGAGTCTGCGCGATCGCAGTTGCAGTCCGGGAATTATTCGGCGGTGTTGGATTTATCCAAGCAAGCGCATCAGATGGCGTTGGTTGCAGTTCAACGGATGGAGCGTGAGGTACAGAAGCGACGCATAGAGGAGCAGCAGCGTGCAGAGCGGTTGAGGCGTGAACGGATGGCCGCCGAGGCAGCCAGGAGCGGATCGATCGTTGTCGATGCTTTCGGTCGTGGTGGAGGATCGATTTTCGGATCCGGGAGCAGTGGACCATTCGGCGGTGGGGGGCCCTTTGGTGGTGGCGGCTCGTTCGGCGGTGGCGGCGGCTTTGGTGGGGGAGGCGACTTTAGTGGTGGAGGAGGTGGGGGCGGAGGCGTGTCGGATAACAACTCCGGGTTTGGCCGCAGCGGATGGTAGTAGGCAGCGATTAGGAAGAGAGTAGCCCACATTGTCCCCACGCCCAGCCGCTCGATTGGAGCGGCGGGGTCATAGTTTAGTTGGGTTCTAGATGCCGTTGCCGTAATGCCTCGTCGACAACTTGCCAGATCGACGAGTTGCCAGATCGACGAGTTGCCAGATCGACGAGTTAACTAGTCAACATCAGCGGTTTCAGCCATTTCGGCCTCGACCGTATCGTGAGCAGCGGCTTTGTTGCGTGATTCGCGAAGACCTCGGCTGAGGATATCTCGAAGCATCGGAGAGTAGTCTTCGTAGCGAGCTTCGTCGGCAGGACCGTCGGCGTGTTGGTAGATTGCATCGCGTGGTTTAGGACCGAGTGCGAGCAGGGTGCTCGATACTGTTCCGTAATCAGCGCCACGGATGACCATACTCGCACGTGCGAGGGGGTTCGGAGCTCGGGCGAAGACGCGGCTGGCGACTGCAAGGAACTTTACTGGGGAGTCCAAGTTCTGCAGGGTTAGCAGTCGTCCGGCGAGTTGAACACGTTCATCGCGAGGATCGTTGAGATTGCGACCACCGATGATGCTCAAACCTGGCTGCAGGTCGATCACTTCGTCTTCTTGATCGTGATGAATAGCGAACCCGAAATCGCGGTCTGCGATGATTAGGTTACAAGCATCGAACTTGTGTTTTTGGAATTCCTCGAGGGCTTTTTCCACAGCAGAACGGCTGCTGGGGGCCTTGAGGACTTCTTTGACAAGAAGGCCACGGGAACGGTTTGAGCCCAATGGTTCAAGGACTCTGCGATTACATAGACCGACAAAGACACCGTGTTGGTTGACACCTAGCCAGGTTCCACCGCTACGTTGATCGGTTGGGCAAAGGACGCGGGGTTTACCAGATTGAATGCTAGGCGAGAGGCTACGACGATCGTAGAACTCCTCTCGATTGGCCGCCACGAGAATGGGACTTTCTGGTACTACGCGATATTGAATGGCGAGCAAGCACATCGCAACAGCAGCACTTTCTATGGCTGGGGAGTCGGAAACGAGCCTCGGCGCAATGGCCAATAATCGCACATACGAGGTGGGATATTGCGGCCCGCAACTGCGGTAGAATCTAACTTCCCCTCCTACCCGTAGTCACCCCCCAAAAAGGAGGAATCGTCAAAATTGTTGAAATCTTGTCAAAATCATAAGGGAGCCTAATCGCTTAGTGGTTGGCGAAACTACCTAACTTGACATACTCAACGAACACTGGAGCGTTATACTCAGCGCGCACGCTTGCGGAGTGGCAAGCGATGCTGGAACTTCGTTGGCAAAGCAATGGAACTCGCATAGCGGTTGGACATGAAGGAAAATACGCTGGTGGCAAGTGGTCGGAGTCGGTTCGGTGGAGCGTTACCGATTCGGATTGCATCGACAGGGATGTACGTACCTGACCGCATCGTCACGAACGACGATTTGGCTGCGTTAGGTTGTGATAGTGAGTGGATCATCCAGCGAACGGGAATTCGCGAGCGGAGGTTCGCTCTTGAGGATCAAGCTTGTAGCGACTTGGCTTACGGCGCCGCGTTGGATTGCATTGAGCGTGCGGGGGTGCAAGCTCAGGATGTGGATTTGGTGATTGTTGCGACGATCACGCAGGATCACATGACTCCATCGACGGGTTGTCTTGTGCAACAACGACTTGGGTGCATTGCACCTGCGATGGATTTAAATGCGGCTTGTTCTGGTTTTATGTACGGTTTGATGGTTGCTTCGCAATTCGTTGCGTCGGGTACATCTCGCAACGCGTTGCTTATCGGTAGCGAAGTGATGAGTCGAACGGTCAATCCGATGGATAAGAAAACCTATCCGTTGTTTGGGGACGGAGCCGGTGCAGTTCTCTTGCAACCGGCCGAGAGTGCCGAGCAAGGCATTTTAGCATCGACGTTGGGATCCGAGGGAAATGTGCAAGCTTTGTGCATTCCGGGTGGTGGATCGCGAGAGCCGTTGAGTGCCCATAGCTTGGTTGAAGGGCGTCAGTTCATGCAGATGGATGGACGCAATGTTTTCAAGTGGGCAGTCAGGTGTGTGGCCGAGAGTTGCAGGGATGTTCTTCAGGCCGCTGGTTATTCGATTGACCAAGTGGACTTATTTGTGCTTCATCAAGCCAACATCCGGATTATCGATGCAGCGTTGAGCGATTTCGGAATAGCTCCTGAGAAGGTCGTGGTAAACTTGGATCGCTACGGCAACACCTCGGCAGCTAGTATCCCGCTGGCGCTTGCCGAAGCCGATCGGCAGGGGAAACTGCAACGGGGCAAATTGGTGATGTTGTGCGGCTTTGGGGCCGGATTGACTTGGGGGACCGCCCTTGTGCGTTGGTAATCTTGTACGATGGTGATGCCTACGGTCGTAACCCGTGCGATGACGAGAGGTTCGTCTTGCAGGTAGAAGCTCAATTGAATAGGGATCGATCTCATGCGGAAAATCGAGTGGAAGACAAGTTCCGTGGTAGGGCTTCTCGCGTCGATTGTTTTCTTTCATCCATCCCTTTGCTTGGAACAAGCCAAAGGCGATTGGCCGGGGATTCTGGGGCCAGGGCGAGATGGGTATGCAAGTCCCCAGACAAGCTTGGGGGTCGTCGCCGGGAAAGGGGAGCCGAAGTTGCGTTGGCAGCTTGATGCTGGCCAAGGTTATGCCGGTGCTTCTATTGCTGGCGGGTATGCCGCATTGTTTCAACGGGATGGGAATCAAGACGTTTTGCGATATGTCGCATTGGAGTCCGGTCAAGTTCAATGGAAGACCGAGTTTCCAGCGAGTTATCGGCAAGGTGTCGACAGCGACACCGGACCGCGTTGTGTACCGCAGATCTGCGATGATTGCATTGTGCTTTACAGTGCAAGCGGGATGCTGGCCTGTGTAGATCGCAAGGATGGCAGCAAGCGTTGGTCGCGAGAGTTGAAAAAGGAATATGGAGCGGAGGATGGGTATTTTGGCGCGGGAAGCACACCGTTGGTTTTCGAGTCGACCATCATCATCAACGTGGGTGGAAAGAAAAAGGGTGGCGTAGTCGCGGTGTCGCTTGTCGACGGCAAGACACTTTGGAGTGCCACGCAAGCCGATTCAAGTTATGCATCACCTATTTTGTGGAAGGGTGCAGGGGGGCTTGCCGATACGCTTGTCGTTCCAACGCGACTTGCTACCTATGGACTAGAGCCTGCCACGGGGAAAGAGCTCTGGCAGTTCCCGTTCGGACAACGCGGCCCGACGGTCAATGCAGCAACGCCGGTTGTGACTTCGGAGAATCAGTTGTTCCTCACCTCGAGTTATGGGATCGGGTTTCTGTTGGTTGGCGCCAAGGGTCAGAGTGCGAAGGGTGGCAACGTAGAGGTGGTTGCAAAAGGGGATTCGATATCGAGTCAATACGCGACCCCGATTGTGGTCGGAGATATGATTTTCGGAACCGATGGCCGAGAAGACGGCGGGTGGCCGAGTTTTCGCTGCATCGATGCGAAGTCTGGGGATACGATTTGGTCGGAAGCTGGGATGCCGATCTGCCATACGATAGGGATTCGAGGGCAAGCTTCGAATGGGGGCGAGAAATCAGTTCCCGACACGCAGTTGTTGTTGGTAGGCATCAACGGAAAGCTGTGGACTTTGCCTGCAACACGCGGGGGTTGGACCCCAGGATGGTCCGGCCAATTGCCGGAAGGAAAATATCGAGCACTTCCAGCACTTTCTAAAAATTTGCTTGTCGTACGAACTTCGGGAGGTTCCAATTCCAACTGGTACTGTCTCGAGCTTTAAGCGGGGTTGGGTGGCAGCATGTCAGAGGAACATGAATCGGTAGTTAGCAGTTCTCCGGCTGTGGTTTCGCCGGCCGTTGTGTTACCGGCCGTTGTTTCGCCGACTGGAACGCCTACCCTATTGCCGACTATCGACCCAGCGAGCGATTCGGCTGAATCTGGGGGGAGCCCATTGGCAGTCCCTGCCCATCCATCGCTAAAACATTTGACGGTTTCAACTTTGTTGAGTCTGGGTGTTGTACTGATTCTGCTAGTGGCGTTGCGATTTCTTTTGCCGCCGATGCTTGAGTCCTCGAGGTATTCGTGGCAGCGAGGTTATTTGCGGGCCGAGTACGAAGAGAGTGGCGAGCATCTGGCTAGGGTCTCTTGGGATGGGTTGGCGAAAGTCTCTGAATTGGTCAATAAGCGGGTCAATCCGAGTGTGGTGCATATAACCATTTCCAACAAACAAGCCTTATCCGGCACAGTGGACCGCAAGGCCATCGACTTGCTACCCAGGACAGGTCCGAATCGCGAGACGCGCAGGTCTGTTGAAGAGGAATATAGCGCGAGGATGGCGATGGGGCAGGGAAGCGGGATGATTGTAAGTTCCGATGGTCACATTCTTACGAACCACCATGTGCTCGAGGGTGGAGTAGAAGTGACGGTTTATTTGCCAGATCAACGGATATTGCCTGCTGAGATTGTGGGTGTAGATCGGACGACGGATCTGGCGTTGCTGAAGGTTGATGCGGAGGATTTGATCCCTATTGCTTGGGGAGACAGTGAGTCCGTGCATGTGGGGTCACCAGTCTGGGCTGTGGGGAGTCCTTTTGGGTTGGCGGGTTCGATTTCCTTTGGGATTCTGAGTGGCAAACATCGAGTCGATTTGAATGCGAATCCGCAGTATCGTCGATCGCGCGAGCGCATATCCTCGAGGTATTCAGATTTGATGCAAACGGATGTCGCCGTCAATCCGGGTAATTCTGGTGGTCCATTGGTAAATGTGCGTGGAGAGGTGATCGGCGTGACGACTGCGATCATTGGCGAGTCGTATCGAGGCGTTAGCTTCGCGATTCCTTCGCAGGTGGCTCGCGAGGTTTTCGAACAGTTTCTTGAGCACGGTAGAGTGCGACGAGGCTGGATGGGTGTTGAGATGGCTACGGAATTGCTTGGAAGCGACTCTGCCATTACCCCTGGAATAGTTGTTCGCGCGGTGTTGCCCGACTCACCGGCTGCTCGCGCCGGGCTTGCTCCAGGCGATCGCATTTTGAGCATCGCAGGGGAAGCAATCGAATCGGTGGAAGGTGCGATCGATACGATTCGCGACACTCCGGCAGGCCAGAGAATAACCATCGAATGCGAACGGGACGGCCAAAGCTTGGCCGTTGAGGTTGAGTTAGGGGAATTGAACTTTGCCCCTTAATCATAGATACTCCAACGCGCCCGATAGTTTGGCGTGTATCGATAGGCGAGCAACCTTCGAATCGCCGAGCCTTGTTTCAAACCTATTTATTTCTTCATTTAGTCTCTCCCATAGGCACCTCCCGATGACGCTTTCTTGTCTATCCAATGCAATCTGTCGCATACTCGTAACTGTGTCATTGTTTTCTGCACTGTTCCTTGGGACAGCGACCAGGGAAGCTTCAGGGGCTGACCCGATTAAAGTGTTGGTTGTCACAGGTGGATGTTGTCACGATTACGACTACCAGACCAAAGCGATGCAGTTGGCTGCTAAAGAGCAAGGAATCGATATTGAGTGGACGATTGTCTTCGAGGGGGGCAAGGGGACGCGAGCAAAGATCGAATTGTACGAGAAATCCAACTGGGCCGACGGGTTTGACGTGGTGGTACACAATGAGTGTTTTGCAGATACCGATGATGCAAGTTACATTCGCAAGATCACCGATGTTCATCGCAACGGAGTGCCCGCGGTGGTGATTCACTGTGCGATGCATACATATCGCTCGGCTAAAGTCGATGACTGGCGAGAGTTTCTTGGGGTGACGAGCCGCCATCACGAGCACCAAAGCCGATACGCGGTAGAAGTGACCGAGAAAGATCATCCGATCACGAAGGGGATTCCAGAGGGGTACAAGACACCGATGGATGAGTTGTACATCGTCGAAAAGGTGTGGCCGAACACGAAGGTGTTAGCGACGAGCAAGAGCGAGAAGACCGGAGAAGTGCAGCCTGTTTTCTGGACCAACAATTTCGGAAAAGCACGGGTATTCGGAACAACCTATGGGCACTCGAACGATACGTTCACAGACTCGATATTTCTTGCAACCGTGGTTCGCGGGATAGTTTGGGCTGCTGGTAAGTAGCATCTAAGTCCATTGTTCGCAAAGACTTAACACGATGGTCAGGGTCGGTTGCAATTGCACAGAACGAGAGAAATCGTTATCTTCCCGGTCGGCAAAACCTCTCCAGGCAACATCCTCTGAAGAAATTTCAATCGACAGCAACTTCCTGAAAGGAATACATTCCGATGACTGCAACGAGTCCCTCGATCCGTGATCTTGCGATCAACACCATCCGCACCTTGAGCATGGATGGGGTTCAAGCGGCCAACAGTGGACATCCCGGCACGCCGATGGCATTGGCACCGGTGACGTACCAAATTTGGACACAGAACATGGTTTACGATCCAGGGAAACCCGATTGGATTAACCGAGATCGATTTGTTTTGTCCTGTGGTCATGCATCGATGCTTTTGTACTCCATTATTCACTTAGCCGGTATCCGAGGGGTGGACAAGCATGGGAAGGTGATCGATCGCGAGTCTCTTACGATTGAGGACTTGAAGAAGTTCCGTCAGTTGAATAGCCCTTGCGCGGGGCACCCTGAGTACGGGTATGCAGCAGGGATCGAAACGACAACTGGTCCCTTGGGGCAAGGGGTTGGGAATTCGGTTGGGATGGCGATTGCCTCGAAGCATTTGGCAGGGCGATACAACAAGCCAGGATATGAGCTCTTCGATTTT
>CAIJIZ010000050.1 GCA_903820735.1 uncultured Pirellula sp. | reverse complement strand
GCGCGGGTACTGTAGCTCCCTCGTTGACACTTCGGGTTACCAATGATTGATCGCCTGCCGCTATGGAACGGTAGCGCGACGATGCTTCAGCGAGGAAGATCATGAGTGTTGCCGATGTGGATGAGCGATTACGCGGGTACTGTAGCTTCCTCGTTGACACTTCGGGTTACCAATGATTGATGGCCCTACGGCCATGGAACGGTAGCGCGGCGATGCTTCAGCGAGGAAGATCATGAGTGTTGCCGATGTGGATGAGCGATCACGCGGGTACTGTAGCTCCCTCGTTGACACTTCGGGTTACCAATGATTGATGGCCTGCGGCAACGGAACGACCCTCAGGAGTCGTTAGCCACAAAATTCCCTGCAAAACGCTTTTTAGAGGAAATACACCCAACCAGTGGTTTGCAGGTTTCCTTAGGATAAAATCCATCTGAGTAAAAACACTCAACTCTCGCCGGGTACTATAGGCAATTCGAAAATCGCGTGCTAAAAGTTCGACTCTCAGATTTCCTCGATCTCTCCTACAAAAAAAGGGACATCATTTATGTTCATCACGAAAGCGCGGCTGATGACCGCAATCATGGTTATGTGCGCCGGACTACTGGCCAGCCTGAGCGTTGATGCTCAAGCACAAGAGAAGAAACCCAATATCCTCGTGATCTGGGGTGATGACATCGGTACTTGGAATGTCAGTCACAACAACCGCGGGATGATGGGATATCGCACCCCCAACATCGACCGCATCGCCAAAGAAGGCCTGGCGTTTACTGACTACTACGGTCAACAAAGTTGCACCGCAGGACGCGCTGCATTCCTCGGCGGGAACGTACCAGTACGCACTGGGATGACCAAAGTGGGTCTGCCAGGAGCAGAACAAGGCTGGCAGAAAAGTGACGTAACCATCGCCACCGTTCTGAAGTCCAGAGGATACACCACCGGTCAGTTCGGCAAGAACCACCAAGGTGATCGCGACGATCACTTGCCTACCATGCATGGTTTCGATGAATTCTTCGGAAACCTCTACCACCTAAACGCCGAAGAAGAACCTGAAAACCTTGATTATCCAAAGAACCCTGAATTCCGTAAGCGATTCGGGCCTCGAGGTATTCTGCATTGCAAAGCCGACGGCAAAGGTGGCCAAACGATCAAAGACACTGGCCCTCTTACAAAGAAACGTATGGAGACCGTCGACGATGAAACTTTGGCAATGGCCAAAGACTTTATCAAACGACAACAAACTTCAGGCCAACCATTCTTCTGCTGGTGGAATGCAACCCGCATGCACTTCCGAACCCACGTAAAAGAAGAAAACCGTGGTATCTCGGGACAAGACGAGTATAGCGACGGTATGGTTGAACACGACCGTCACGTCGGTGAATTGCTCAAGCTCGTCGATGAATTGGGACTCGCAGAAGACACCATCGTCCTCTACTCGACCGATAACGGTCCTCACTACAACACTTGGCCTGATGCTGGCACCACACCATTCCATGGCGAGAAGAACTCCAACTGGGAAGGCGCATTCCGCGTTCCATGTTTCGTTCGTTGGCCAGGCAAATTCCCTGCTGGCGTTACTCTCAACGGGATCGTCTCGCACGAAGACTGGTTGCCAACCCTCGCTGCCGCCGCCGGTTCGACCGATATGAAGGAAAAACTTCTAGCGGGTACTGAACTTAACGGTCGCAAATACAAGAACTACATCGATGGCTACAACATGCTTGATTACTTCATGGGTAAAAAAGCAGAATCCCCACGCAACGAGTTCTGGTACTGTGGCGACGAAGGCCAAGTCATGGCTGCTCGTTACCAAGACTGGAAAGTCGTCTTCCTGGAAAACCGTGCAGACCGTTTGCAAATTTGGAAGGAACCTTTTGTTGAACTCCGCGCACCAGACCTTTATAACCTTCGACGCGATCCGTTTGAAAAAGCCAAGATCGGTTCGAACACCTACGAAGATTGGTACATCGACCGCGCATTCGTCTTGATCCCAATCCAAGGCTTGGCGATCAATTTCCTCAAGACGATGGAAGACTTCCCACCAAGCCAAAAGCCTGGTTCTTGGAACCTCAGTAAAGTCGAAGAAACGCTCAGGAACAAAGCGGGCAGCCGCTAAGCGTTACAGTAAAACACGGCTCGTGTTCATAAGAGTCGATTGCTCATAGGAGTGATCGACTCTCGGTGAACAAGCAGCCGAAAACATCGAAGTAGGCGAAGCTGCCAACAGCTTCGCCTACTTTCTTTTTCGCTCTAAAAAGTCTCTTACAGTCTCCAATTCTACTGTCTGAGCCATCCTGCAATTGTCTTGGTTACCATCTCCGCTGCATCATGCTGAACAAAATGATCCGCCTGAGGAATCGTAACCAGTGTTAAGTCCTTCTCAAGCCACTTCCACGTGTCGTTGAGCCCGCTAGGTAACAACGCTTTGTCTTTCAATCCATGAATCATCAGCACGGAACACTTCACCCGTGGACTCGGTTGCTCAGGAATCTTGTAAGGCTCTCGAGGGTAGTTCGCCTTGTAGTAATTGAGCATCCCTTCCATCGAAGACCTCTTTAAAGCCTCAAGGTGCTTTTCCTTGGCTTGCGGGTCTTTTACCCAAGAGACCAACGACTCAGGCTTGACCAGGGACGCTGCTTCTTGAGTCTGAAAGAATCTTGCATAAGCACTGTTCTTTTGCTGCTCGGGATTTGTTGCAAGCTCCCGTGCAAGTCCATCTGGATGCGGCAAATTTAAAATCACAAGCCTATCGGTCATATCTGGATAGTTCATCGCAAATTGCCACGCAACCATACCGCCCCAATCGTGCCCGACAATTACCGCACTCTTCGCGTTAAAGTGCCCGATGACATTTCGCACATCCCCAACCAGTTTATCCATCGTGTATTGCTCCACACCAACGGGCTGGTCGCTTTGATTGAAACCTCGCTGGTCGATCGCAACGACTTGATGGGTCTTGGACAACTCAGGCATCTGATTTCGCCATGTATACCAATAATCAGGGAAACCATGAATCATCACAACAAGTGGACCACGTCCACGTGTGACATAGTGAATCTTCACCTCTCCCGATTGGGCATATCCATGCTCGCCAAGCTGTGATTCCTCGACAATTGCCTCTTGAACTGCCTCTTGAGCAAATCCGCTTCCCCCGATACCCACACTTAGCCAAGCGACAACAATCACCCAGCGAAACATCCCGCACTTACGGTCGAGAATCATCGATTGCCTCTCTCAAGAAAAAACGCCCGGTTAGATATTTGCTGGGTCGAGATTGCTCCAAGCAGCAGCCCACAAACAGATACCATCCATCCGGGACGGTCATCTATCAAACCGCCCCGGCTCTGCCTTATCCCCCAGCTCTGCCTTGTCCCACAGCTCTGGCTTGCCCCTCGGCTCTACCCTACCCTACCCTTACCCTATCTATCTATCTCCGACTCTCTGTGCCTCTGTGCCTCTGTGTTTCAATTCTGTGTTTCAATTCCGTGTTTCAAAAAACCAACATCAAGAAATCGCCAAGATGCCGTTAGAGTCACCGAAATCGCCGCGATCCGCTCCAACCGTGTCGAGCATCATACGGAACAGATTGTTTAGCGGCGTATACTGCGGAAACTCTAAGACATTCCCGGTACTGAGCCCCTTGCCGGCTCGACCTGCAAGCAGCAACGGAAGGTCATGGTGATCATGGCGGTTTCCATCGTTAATCGCTCCACCATAAACAACCAATGAGTTGTCTAGCAACGATCCTTCGCCATCCTTCGTCTCCTTAAGTTTCTTCAAAAAGTACCCGAACTGCTCGCAGTAATATCGATCGATCTTAGCAATCTTGTCGATGTGATCTTGCTTGTTCTCGTGATGAGAAAGCTGATGGTGTCCGTCCTTGACTTCGATCATCGGGAACGCACGATTGCTCCCTTCATTGGCCAACATAAAACTCGCAATCCGAGTGGTATCTGTTTGAAAGGCCAAGACCATCAGATCGTACATGAGCCGAATATGCTCGGTTGTATCACTGGGTTTTTCCGACGGCGATTGCGTTCCCTCTGGAAGTTGTACAGGAGTCGCAAACCGAGTGATCCGTTGTTCGATTTCGCGAACGCTCGAGAAGTACTCGTCAAGCTTACGGTTGTCTTCTGCACCTACTTGGCTGACCAAATGCTTCCGCTGGTCAGTGACAAAGTCGAGAATGCTAACTCGCATACTCTGTTCTTTAGGATCTCCGCCACCGGTTACACCGAACAGTCGGTCAAAGGCGCTTTTAGGCTGAATTTCTTTGCCAGTTGGAAGCGACTCGCTACGCCAGGAGATGTTGTTCGAGTAAGCACAAGAATACCCTGAGTCACAAGCACCCGCGTCGCGACCTTCCTCAGTTCCCAGTTCGATAGAAGCCAAGCGAGTGCTGCGGCCGTATGTATCAGCAGCGATCTGATCCGCACTGCGTCCGGCTTTGATCTTGGATCCAGCCGTCTTGAACGGATGCGCACCGGTCAAGAATGCCGCTGCGCTTCGAGCGTGATCGCCAGGGCCATCACCGAGCGACTGGGCATTGACCTGCGCTAGGCCGCGAAGAACGTTGAAGTCATTGCGATATTCGGCAAGCGGCTCAAGTGCATGAGACAACTCCCATTCCTTACCCTTCCCTTTCGGTACCCATCGATCTGCGTTTGTTCCGTTCGGAAAGAAGATCCACGCTAATCGAACCGGTGGAGCGCCTGCCGAAGCGGCCTGCACGGGCTTCATGAACTGAAGCATCGGTAACGAGACCGTTGCTCCTAAACCTCGTAGGACTGTACGGCGATCTAGTCGCATCGATGAAGGAATACGTCCGCTAGGAAGTGATTGCTCTTGCGTCATCTCAGTTTCGACTCGCTTGTTTGGGTTGCAGACTAGGGTTTGGCATAACTTGTAGGAATGCATTGCTCGATACGATCCCTTCGATCAAGGACCGTATTGTATAACGATTCGCTTTCGACTTCTCTAATATTGTATCGACATCGCAACGGTCGGCGCGCTGCAATCCTCGCCCTAAGGCATAGGTTAGAAGCCGTTCGGTGAAGTTTTTAGCGACGCTATCGGTTTTTTGTGACAGAATTGCAATCAACTCCTTAGGCCCAGAGAACTTCGTTCCGTCGACCAATTCCCCTTGGGCAATGATTTCCAGATCCCCATCTTTGTCTCGCCAACGTCCGATTGCATCGAAGTTATCGAGTCCTAAACCTATAGGATCCATAATCTTATGGCATCCAGCGCAGCTGGGATTCGAACGGTGAATCTCCAATCGTTCCCTCAACGAAGCTGTGTCTTCCGCCTTCGCTTGCTCCAAGGATGGCACGTTCGGCGGAGCCGAGGGTGGGGGATCACCAAGCACCGTTTCCAATACCCATTTCCCGCGTTTGACCGCTGAACTTCGGGTCGGGTTCGATGTCAGAGCCAAAGACGCAGCTTGGGTGAGAATCCCTCGCCGATTCTCCGGAAGGGTCACCTTGATCCATTCATCCTCGCGATTGAAGAGCCCTTGGCGACGCGGATTCGTGTCGTTGCCCCCAGGACGCCGGCGATAAAGATCCGACGGATTCTGGCCGTCGTATTGCACGCCGTAGAACTCTGCCAG
>CAIJIZ010000049.1 GCA_903820735.1 uncultured Pirellula sp. | reverse complement strand
TTCGACTCTTCCGGCAACCCAAACCGTTTGGGATGGACCAAACTCTTAAATAAAGGGTCGCGTACCTTCGGCGAAGCCCCTTGCATCATCGGTGTTTCAAAAACCCCAGGATATTTTGTTTGCAGCTTGGTCGGGCGAGGAATTGGGGCTCCTGGGCTCGGCTTACTTTGCCGACCATTTCCGCGACGTCTACCCGAACCTGTCCGAGGGGATAGGTGCGGATGGCAAACTGTATCCAGTGGTAATAGCAAATCTGAATCTCGACATGGTTGGACGCTTGCGTGAAAACCTAGTGCTTCAGGGGATCGGCTCCTCCCCGTTTTGGAAAGGTGAAATCGAAAAGAGAAACGCCGTAGTGGGATTGCCGATTACATTGCAATCCGACAGTTACCTACCTACCGACGCGAGCACATTTTACTTGAAGGGCATCCCGATCTTGTCCGCTTTTACCGGTTCCCATTCCGAGTATCACACCCCTCGCGATACTCCGGAGTTGCTCAATTACGATGGAGCGGCACAGATTGCCAAGTTGATGGGACTGATCGCCCGGTCGCTCGGTAGCTCCGAAGTGGTTCCGGAATACACCGAGCAACGCGCACCGGAGGACCAAGGAGTCCGGGCTGCGATGACTGCCTATTTAGGTTCCATTCCCGATTACGCCCAAGGAGACATCCAAGGGGTTTTATTATCGGGTGTTTCGAAAGATGGCCCTGCTGCAACGGCAGGAGTCAAGGCGAAGGATATCGTGATCGAGTTGGCTGGTCGCAAAGTCGAAAATATTTATGACTACACGTATGCGATCGAGGCTTTGAAAGTTGGCCAAGAGACCGAGATTGTAGTCAAGCGAGGGAGTGAGACGTTGCGAATGAAAGTCACACCTCAATCGCGCCAATAGCACTCAAGGCTATCACACAAGGATAGCACTCGAAGCGGTAGTAATCGAAACAGCAGTAATCGAAACAGCAGTAATTGCTTCGTTAGCAATCGCTACAGTATGCGAGGAAACATGAACAGTTCGCTGCGAGTCCTGCCCAAAGGCTTGTTATGGTCTTCGCTCTTGGCGACTGCAGCGACGGTATCGCTGAGCATTGGCAAATGGAATTTGGCGTACGAGAGTCCGCGAAGTTCCCAAGACGCTGGCAGAGACACTAGCAAAACCGCTGATGTCGATCTGTTCACAGGCAAGCATGTTCCGTTGCTTGAAGTCCGCGTCGAGGAATCGGCCTTTGAGAAACTAGAGTCTGAAGAACGTCCCTATGTGCGATCGGACTTTCAGATTGCTGGATTGGGTGATGAGCAAGCCCCGCTGGTGGGGCCTTGGACAGTAGGGGTCAAGCTCAAGGGAGCGGCTGGGAGTTATCAGGGACCTTATGAAAAGCCAGGGCTGACCGTGCGGCTTGATAAGTTCCGCAAAGACCAATCGCTGATGGATCCGGCGGTAGGCACGGTTCGCAAATTCCACTTGAACAATTCAGTTCAGGATGAAACTTACTTTCATGAATGGCTAGGGACCGAGGTTTTCAGGATGGCGGGATATCCCGCACCGAGTGTTTCCCACGCGATTTTGCAATTCAATGACTTTGATAGACGATTGGTTGTGGTCAGGGAAGGGTATGACAAGGGGTTTGTAAAGAAACATGCAGGAGAAACAGGAGGGAATCTCTACGACGGTGGTTTTTGCCAAGACATCGAGCAACCTTTAGAAAAAGATGCTGGTGATGGGCCAGAGGATCACAGCGACCTGCGAGGAATCATCGAAGCGGTTGAAGAACCGGAGTATTCTCGAAGGCTTGAGCGAGTCGCCCAGCTAGTAGATCTTGATCGATTCCTCACCTTCATGGCAATCGAGCGACTGATCTGTCACTGGGATGGTTACAGCAATTCAGCGAACAACTATCGGCTCTTCGTGCCGACAGAGAATTCCGGTGGCGCGATATCGGGTGCCGTTTTCTTTCCGCACGGAATGGATCAACTCTTCGGTGACTTAGGGATGGACATGTTCGATCCGCACGGATCGATTATTGCGCGTCATGTCATGAGTTCGAATGAACTACGGGCTCGATATCGAGAGCGGGTGCGCGAAGTTATTCGATCGATCGATCCGCCGGAGAGATTGCTCGAAAGACTGCAAAGCCGCTTCGAAGTGGTGGTAGGGGGTTGCGGGACACTTGGGGAAGAATTCGGGAACAGCTTGAGGGATCGACAATCTGACTTGGTCGCGCGCATTCGCGAGCGGATCGCCCAAGTCAACGAACAAATCGATGCACCGGAGCCCGCACCGCTTGAAATCGCCGCAGGAGAGCCCCGTCCCTTAGAAGGATGGTATCCGGTATGCGACATCGAAGAGATTCGTGCAGAAGTCCGCTCGAACGATCCTGTAGCCGATGCACTGCACGTATCGGTTTCGAAGGGCAGCGAGGGCTTTGGCAGTTGGCGGGCTGGTTTTTTGCTAACCCAAGGTCACTACAAGATTCGAGGTCGATACAAAGTCAACCGGCTACGATCAATTTCCGCAGAGGCTCGTGAGACGTTGCTTATCGCAACAACGTTTCAGGAAGAATGGTCGAAGCCGAGGGAGCAAGGGGAGTGGCAAGAGATCGAATTGGAGTTTCAGGTGGTCGAAGATCAAAGGCCGGCTGAAGTTCTCATCGGGATCCGGTCGAAGGGTGGCGGGGAGTTGTGGGTCGATCAACAGAGTTTCCGTATCGAGCGGCGGGGAGACTGAAAGATAATTGCTGAGAGATGATCGCTGATCGCTAATCGCTGAGTGCTGAGTAAATCGTAGTGGGTGACGAAGCTACGATTTATCAGGATGGCTTAGTGCATGTCCGAGAGAAGTTTTGGGGGCCAAGCGGCCCGCAAAGCGTTGAGGACAGCAAGCACATCAACGACTTCTTGGAAGATCGCTCCGGAGACGGGATTCAGAAGGCCGAAGCAAGCCGCGAGCATAGCGAGGATGCTCAACGCCATTCCACCTAATGCGCTCTGCAAGACGATCGTGCGCATACGTCGCCCGATATGCATGAATTCATCGACTTTGGCGAGTTTGTTATCCATAACAACCACATCGGCTGCTTGGGCCGTCACGTCGCTTCCTTGTCCGATCGCAACTCCGACGCTCGCAGCCATCATAGCGGGCGCATCGTTGATGCCATCTCCGACATAAAGCGTCTTGGCTAGTTTGGTTTCGGTCCGAACGATTTGAAGTTTCTGTTCGGGCGACTGTTGTGACAAAACCGTTCCGATACCGACTTGTTCTGCCAAGTATTGGACTTCGGATTCGCGATCCCCAGAGACGATCATCGTTTTGGTGATACGGTGGTTACCGGCAAGATGATTCACGAAAGCCTTGGAGTCGGCTCGTGGAGCATCGTGCATTTGATAGGTTGCTACGTAAGTTCCATCGAGAAGGATAACGCATTCGAGTCCGGAAGAGGTCTCCGGCATGTTGCTTAAACCGGAAGCTTGGTTTTCCAATGCTTTTTTACGGCTTGTAACCGTAATGCAGTGACCATCGACGAATCCCGTTAAACCTTTGCCTGGTTCTTCGCTCACACTATTGGCCGGGAGGGTAGGTAAGTGTTCGAGGTCAGCGGCTTTGAGGATAGCGTTTGCCAGCGGGTGTTTCGAGTAACGTTCGATGCTTGCGACGAGGGACAAGATCCTCGTTGCTTGATAGTTCGGCGCAACGACTTGTTTCGTCAACGTCGGTTCACCATAAGTCAATGTCCCGGTCTTGTCAAAGATCGCTGTGCGCACGGAAGGAACTTGTTCGAGCGCGACGGGGTTCTTTACGATGATGGATCGCGAGGCGCAAAGAGAGATCGACCCGAGGATTGCAATGGGGATTGCCAGCAGCAGTGGGCAGGGGGTGGCGACAACGAGGACACTGAGGAAACGCGAAGGATCGTTGGAGAGGGCCCAAGCGATGGACGCGACCAAGAGAGCAATGGGGGTGAACCACGCCCCGAGTTGATCCCCAAGACGTCTCATTTGAGGTCGTGTTTGTTGGGACTCTTGCATCACCTCCATGATCCGAGCGTAGCGGGAATCCGACGCGACATGCGTGGCTTCGATGACCAGCACACCATCGCCATTGACTGCACCGGAGATAACACTCGACCCTTTGGTTTTCGTGATCTTAAAGGGTTCTCCTGTGAGATAAGACTCGTCCATCACGCTGTGACCTTCGATGACCAAACCATCGATAGGTGCAACGTCGTGAGGATACACAACCACTGCATCGCCGACCCGAAGCTCGGCAAGTGGTACCGTTTCGATATCGGTCGAATCATGCTTGTCAGTGCGTCGTCGATGAGCCACCGAGGGAAGACGTTTCGCGAGTGCCGAAAGGACACTTGAAGCATTCGATAGCGCGTAGCTCTCTAAGGCTTCGCCACCCGAGAGCATCAGCACGATGATCGCCCCAGCAAGATATTCACCCAGGAGGATCGATACGATAATGGAGATTCCACCGAGCAAGTCGGCTCCGAATTTGAACTTCAATGCCCCTAGAAACAATTCCGAGACAAGCGGAACGCCACCGACTAGCAGAGCGACCCAAAGGGGCCAGTTGGGATTTAGTCCCCAGTTCGCAAGCTGAAAGTATTGGATCGCTAGGTATGCGAGGATGCACAAGAGTGCCAAGATTGCGATGAGGGTCGTTCGCCATCGCGACCAGGCTTGGGTGAACTGCCCGATCGAAGTGATTTTTTCGCCAGTGGTTACTTCAGAGCGTGACTCAGACATGCATCAATCGTTTCATCTCTCGCACGGCTTCTACCATTCCAACGAGAACGGCGCGGGAGATGATACTATGACCGATATTGAGTTCCCGCATACCGGGAATCGCGGCTACAGGCCTTACATTTTGGTAGGTAAGACCATGGCCCGCGTGAAGTTTTAGTCCAAGATCGAGGGTACGTTGTGCAGCGTGTTCGAGCCGTTGTAGCTCGCGAAGTTGTTCCGCACCGCGCGCTTCAGCGTAACTTCCAGTATGAAGTTCAACGGCATGGACCCCGAGTTCTTTCGCAATATCGACTTGTTCAAGATCCGGGTCGATAAAAAGGCTGACGCTGATGTTCTTTTGATGCAGGGCGTCGATCGCTCTGCGCAACACATCGGATTTTGGGCGTAGATCAAGCCCACCTTCGGTGGTTACTTCTTCGCGTTTTTCCGGAACCAACGTGGCTTGAGCAGGGTAGATTTCGCAAGCGATGGAAACGATTTGCGGTGCGCAGGAAAGCTCGAAATTAAGTTTCGTGCGGATGGTCTGCGCCAGAAGCATCACATCGCGGTCTTGGATGTGACGGCGATCTTCCCGCAAGTGCACAGTGATGGAATCAGCCCCGCCGAGTTCGGCCAAGACGGCAGCGGCGACCGGGTCGGGTTCTACCGTCCGACGGGCTTGCCGAACCGTGGCCACGTGGTCGATGTTAACGCCGAGTTCTACCATGGGAGAGTTTCGTTAGAGATCGATAGTTGGTCGCTCGATGGTGAGCGACTGAACTCTAGTTTTACTCAACCGGGTCGGGAACTCGCAAGGGGCGCGATGAAAGCGACACGCTCTGAGGGCGTTTATACGCACCCAGAGCGTGTCCTTTCCGCCGTGAAAGATGGGCCTTACCTGATGGGGAGGTCTGTCGGTTTAGTCGGTTTGCCGTCAAAGACGGGTACGACTTGCGATGCCACTAAGATCACGGTTTCTCGTTACCATCCAAGCAATTGCATTTGGCGTGCCAAACGCTTCGGCAAACCAAAAAAGCTTGAGAAAGGCTTAAGACGGGGCGATTAGGGGGTTTGGAGTGGGGGCGAAACCAAGCGATGGGGCTTGGATTGTAAAAATTACCAACAGCGGGCGTGTAGAGACGCTCGGGATGTTATTTTTACAACGCACTTTTCCAAGACGAACTTTTTTGAAACACAGAGACACAGAGGGCACGGAGAGAGAAAGCAGGGAGGCGAGAAGACAAGGCGGAAATTACGAACGGAAAGAGGTGCTGCCCTGTTTTGATTTGGTTCCAATCCCGCCGAACCTTTTCACGACCCTCCCCTCCTCCCTGCTTCCTCCCCCCCTTCCTGCTTCCTTTCTTTCTTTCCTACTCTCTCCGTGCCCTCTGTGTCTCTGTGTTTCAAAAAAGGTTTTCTGTGTTTCAAAAAGGTTTTCCCCCTCCGCGATACGAACGAAAACATACAGAAAATCAACTCTATCCAAAATCGGGATGGGCAATCATACTAACGAGCCCCGGAGGAGGCCCAAAATTCTATCCCCCGTCTTTAAGATAAATCTTTCCGATGCATTCTAGTTCTCGCACGAGCCCCATTCGTATTTGTTGTATTGGCGCTGGTTATGTTGGTGGCCCAACGATGGCGATGATCGCCAAACAGTGCCCGGATATTCCCGTAGCTGTGGTGGATTTGAACCAAGCCCGGATCGACCAATGGAATTCGGATGAACTGCCGGTCTACGAGCCGGGCCTGCAAGAAGTCGTTGCCGAAGCTCGCGGTAGGAACCTGACGTTTTCGACCGATGTAGAAGGGGCGATTCGCAGCTCGAACATTATTTTCATTTCCGTCAACACACCGACGAAAATGCACGGTATTGGAGCGGGTAGGGCCGCGAATTTAGAATTCGTGGAGAAATGCGCTCGCAAGATTGCTGAGTGTTCACAAGGGCACAAAATCGTTGTCGAGAAGTCAACGTTGCCAGTACGGACGGCAGAAGCGGTCAAGCGAATTCTCAGTAGCGCGTCCTCAGGAGCCACGTTCGACGTCTTGAGCAACCCCGAGTTCCTCGCAGAAGGAACCGCGGTAAGCGATCTGCTCGCACCCGATCGCGTTTTGATCGGCGGTGAGTCGTCGCAAGCGATCGAACAGTTAGCAAGCGTCTACGAGAGGTGGATCCCTCGCGAGAAGATTCTTACGACGAATCTATGGAGCAGCGAGCTATCAAAGTTGACTGCAAACGCATTCTTGGCTCAACGCGTCTCGTCGATCAATGCGATTTCAGCATTATGTGAAGTCACCGGGGCAAACGTTGACGAGGTTGCCAGAGCTATTGGAACTGACTCACGCATCGGTCCGAAATTTCTAAAAGCCTCCGTTGGCTTCGGTGGCTCCTGCTTTCAAAAAGATATCCTGAACTTGGTCTACCTGTGCGAACACTTCGGATTGAGCGAAGTCGCAAAGTATTGGGAGCAAGTCGTTGTAATGAACGACTACCAAAAGAAGCGGTTTTCGACCCGAATGGTTCGAACGATGTTTCATACGGTATCGGACAAGCAGATTGCGGTCTGGGGTTTTGCTTTCAAGAAGGACACGAACGACACGCGGGAATCCGCTGCGATTTATGTCTGCCGAGACTTGCTCGAAGAAGGTGCAAGGCTGATGGTTTACGATCCTCGCGTCAGCGAGAAGCAGATCCGACAAGACTTGATGAATGTCTTCAAGGCCTCCAGCGGTGAAGTCTCTGAGCGTCATCGTCAGTTGATCGAGAAAAATGTAACCGTCGTTAAAGACGCTTATACTGCATCGAATCTATCCCACGCTATCGTGGTTCTTACCGAATGGGATGAGTTCAAGAAACTCGATATGCAGCGTGTATATGATCAAATGCATCGACCAGCCTTCGTTTTCGATGGACGGAATGTACTCGACGCCCACACGATGGACAAAATCGGTTTTGAAGTCCACGGTATTGGCCGGTCATAGATCGTAACAACGGTTCTGGCCGTTCCTAACGTTGATCGTTCGTAGAGCATCGCAATCTCCCGGGAGCTTTTCATGATCGCTTGGCAACTTGTCGGTAGCACTTCACACGAAAATGGTCTTCTTGCTGATAACCAGCCTTCT
>CAIJIZ010000048.1 GCA_903820735.1 uncultured Pirellula sp. | reverse complement strand
TAAAGGGCGTTCCTCGGGGTTCATGGGGGAGCGATATGGTATCGGATGCGACGACGCATTCGAGGACTTCACCGAAGACTTGGTGCGATTGGTAAACGAATAAATAACCCGATGGGTCGAAGAAGACTTTTCGATTTCCCACCAGTTGTACATAGGTCGGATCGAACTTGTTCAAGGAATCACTCAACCCGACCACCATGAATGGTGTACCGGACGTTGAAGTGTCGATCCCTTCCGGCTTGGGTTCCGAAGGATCGATCATCGGGATCGACTCCAATAATTCGTTTTGTCCAGATCGGTTTACCGGAAGGCCACGAATGACATAAACTGGGGTGCCATCTTTATCGAACTCGATTGTCGGGTATCTATAAGTTGTCTGCTTGAGGAAGTTCAGCGGTATTAGCCCTAATGCACCCACAAGTATTATGCTTGCGGAGAGCAAAACGAAACGTAGAGCCTGCGACTCGGATCCGACTCGAGTGGGAGGAACTTGGCTTGGTATACGAACGAAGGCGTGGCGTGCAGCGAAAGCCATCAACAGAGCCGAGGCGCAGGATAGTGAGTACAGGGGGAGTGTGACATACAGTGGGGCGCCAGCCATTACGCAGATCGACAGAAAACTGCCTGCGACTGCAGTGGCTAAAGGGAGCAAGCGAGTTCCAAACCAGCTTGCGGGACGGCAAGCGATGAGAATGCCTGCGAAGTAAAAGATGGAACCTGCTGCAACCAATGCTATTGCCGGTACTACTTGCCAAGGACTCACAGGCAATCGTTCTGGGCCGATGGCTGCAAGGTAAGCCGCTAAGAGGGCAAGAGGGATGAGCATTCCCAAGCCGTAGGTCAACAGTCCGACAGTGACGCGTGTTTTAAAAATTTGATTCGGAGTTATCGAACGATGAATCAAAAAGGCACGGGAAGCCTCGCGCTCATCGGGTAGGAATGTCACCAGGCTCAGAAAAGAACCAAACAGCATGGTCGAGAACCAAGTCGCTATGTATACCACGCTCGATAAACTAGGTGCATTGATCGATTGACAAGCATAAGCCAATAACAAGCTCAGTAGCAGGATACCCAACGGAAGCCATCGGACCGCATCGCGGATTTCTTTACGAAGCAGAGCGTTCATCGCTTTGTTCCTTTCCTGGTTCTTACTCAATTGGTTGAGGTTGCTGGAGGGTTTTTCGACAAGAACGAATGCGAACTTCGCGAACGAGATAGATAAGCGACCACACTCTCGACAAAAGAGGAATCACTTCGCATCAGCGACTGGCCGCAGATCCGCACCATCGCAGCTTGCGACTCTTGATCTACATCGACAACCGCCATGGTCAATCTTCGACCTGCCTGATAAGCATGAATTAACCCGGGGACCGGGGGTAGTTGCCGAGGTTCTTCGCTGGAATCGCAAGTCCAGATAGAAACTCGCTCCAAGAACGACGACACGGAGCTGTGCACCAAGATACGACCATCGACCATCACCAAGACGCGATCTGTCACACGCTCAATGTCATCGAGTAGATGGCTGCTCAACAGAACGGTGCGTTGGCCGTCTTCCATGAACTGCAGAATAGTTTCATTGAGAGCTCGCCTAGAAACGGGATCCAGACCAAGCGCTGGGTCGTCCAAGATCAGCAGTTCCGGATCGCTGCTCATGGTCAGCGCGATGGAAACACCTGCTCGTTGGCCCCGGCTCAGAGTTCGAATACGCGATGAAGGGCTGATTCCAAACCGATCAATGGTATTCTGGAACAACGTCGGATTCCAACTTGGAAATGAATCCGATTGCAACTGTTCCGACTCACGCACGGACATACTTCCGTAGGCGAAATGCCCTTCGATGGTGTAGCCGATGCGAGCTCGGGTGGCTGAGTTCAGTGTGGTGCTATCGACACCGAGAACCGAGCATGTCCCTCGCGTGGGAGCGAGCAAGCCCATCAGCATCTTGATCAAGGTCGATTTGCCTGCGCCGTTGAGCCCCAACAAGCCTGTGACTGTACCTACAGGAATTTCGAAGGAGACTTGTCGCACGACATGGTTGCGACCAAAGTATCGAGTCAGGTTGTTTGCGGAAATTGCGATCGACGACATCGATTCGCTCCCTCGTTTTAAATGGAAACAGATAGAGAAGTGTCTGGGCAAGGCTGCGGCATCCCACTAGTCGCCCGCAGGCTTTAAGTTCTTTTCAAATCGTTGCTGTAAGCGCTGGACGATCACTTCGGGCTCGATATCAAGTGTCACGGCATGATTTACGAGTTGATCGATGCTTTCGTCGATCCGCCGAAGTCGCTCTGACTTCGAGTACACTTGCCGGCGTTTGGCAACGAAGAACCCTTTGCCGGCTTGGGTTTCTAGAAAACCGCTATCGACCAGCTCAGCGTAGGCTTTCGCAACCGTGTTGGGGTTGATCACCAGTTCGCGAGCTAATTGCCGAACGCTAGGCACCGACTCACCTACCGCCAACTCACCCGACGCGACGGATCGTGTGATTTGGTCGACGATCTGCCGGTATATCGGTGCTGTGCTTCCTGCAACGATTCGAATTGTCAAAGCCATGCAAACGCCCCTGTGTTAACTGTACTACGTGTAATGGTACAGACGGTACGATGTGCAGTCAAGCTTGGATATGTAGTCAAGCATTATCGAAGTGAGAATTTTGAGGGGGCTCATCGCGCCTCGATTCGTCATTGCAATATCGATGAACGATTTGCACGAATTCTTGAGTTCGGCAAGCCCATAGCGGGGTCGCGTTTGCTAGCAGAGTACTTGGAAGCCAAGGATTGCGGATTCAAATGGATGGGATTCAATGTGCATGGCAAATTCACACGCGACGAATTATGATACCCTTATCTGCTTAGTGTCCTTGTAGTGTCCTTCCTCGATAATCCTTTCGGAGATGTTTCATCCGATGTTTAGAGATACGATCTTTCGGTCAGCCCTACCATTTGTTTTCACATTGTTGAGCGTGATGCAGTTACCTGCATTGCAGGCTCAGGATCGCCCTGAGCTTACCCCGAGCACTGTTCCGCTTCGATTCATACCTGGTGAAAAGGTCGCTTTGGTGGGTAACTCCCTAGCCGAACGCATGAACCTCTTCGGGCACTTTGAAACCTATCTGCACCTGTTGCACGCAGACCGTAACCTTGTGGTTCGGAATTTTGCGAGGCCTGCTGAGGCGGTCAATAATCAGCAGCGATCGGCGGACTATACCGCGATTGATGACCCCATGAAGGTTTTCACCGCCGACACATACCTTTGTTTTTTTGGTTTCAACGAATCCTATTCAGGAGTCGAATCGGTCGAGCAGTTCAAGGGGCAGTACGCTCAGTATTTGGAGCATATTTCCAATCTTTACCCGCGCAATTCCATTTCCAAAACTCCTCGGTTTGTTCTTGTTTCACCGATCGCCTTTGAACCGGCCGATTCCCGATTTCTACCGACTGGTAGCGATGAGAATAAGCGTTTGGCGATCTATACCGCCGCAGTTGCGCAAGTCGCCAAGGATCGCAATTTGGCTTTCGTGGATCTTTTCACACCCACGCTCAAGCTTTTTGAGCAGCAAGCTGGCCTTCAGTACACCATCAACGGTTGCCATTTAAATGAAGAAGGTGATGCAGCGACTGGCAAGATTCTCACGGAGCAACTTTTCCAAGTCGACTTAGCGAAGTTGTCCCAAGACAAGAACTTGTTCGATACCAACAAGTTCGAAAAACTCCGCGCCGCGATCAACGACAAGAGTTGGGTGCATCTTCAAGACTATCGCATGCTCAACGGTTGGTACGTTTACGGTGGACGACGAACTTGGGACAAAGAAACCTTTCCGCTTGAGTATGCCAAGATTCGTCGCATGGCTGAGGTGCGAGACGAATATTGCTGGGATATTGCCCAAGGCAAACCGGTACCTTCCACTCCGAGCGATGATGCAACCGGAGAGTTATTCGTTCCCCATACCCGATTCGGAGATCCACGGCAAAAGTACTCCGAAGCCGAGTCGCTTCGTTACTTGAGTCCAGAGCAATTCATCGCCGAGACTCAAGTTCCCGAGGGGTTCAAGATTGAGCTTTTTGCGGACGAGACAAAGTTCCCAGAAATTGCGAAGCCAGTGCAGTTGAACTTCGACAACAAAGGACGCGCATGGTTGGCTTGTATGCCGACTTATCCGCAATGGAAGCCAGGTGATACCCGCCCCAACGACAAGCTTGTGATTCTCGAAGACACAGATAACGACGGCAAAGCGGATGTATCGAAGGTTTTTTACGACAAGTTACATTGTCCAACTGGATTTGAGTTCTGGAATGGTGGTGTGTTGGTGGTTGACCAGCCACGACTTTTGTTCCTCAAAGACACCGATGGGGATGACAAAGCCGATCAGGTGATTCACTTGATGGACGGATGGGCTTCTGACGATACCCACCATACGTGTGGAGCTTTCGAATGGAACCATGGTGGATTGCTCCACATGCTTGAAGGGATTGCGACGAGTACAACGTTGGAGACTCCATGGGGGCCACACCGCAGCAAGGGGGACGGAGGAGCCTATGTGATGGATCCTAGAACTCTGAAGATCAGGCAATTTTCGTTGCCTGGCCAATACAACATGTGGTGTTACGTCTTCAATAATTGGGGTCAAGGAATCGTCGGGGACGGTACGACCGCGAACCATGCTTGGGATACTCCACTTTCTGGAGCTCAGTTTCGCGGACGTCAAGGATTGAACTTTGTGTTCAACAATGAAGGGATGCGGCCAGCACTTGGATGCGAGTTCCTCATTAGCCGGAATTTTCCTGACAGTGTACAAGGTCAATTCACTTATGCGTGTGTGATCAACATGAACGGGATGCCACGTTTCACCGTCAATGACGACGGTGGTGGATACAGTGGAGCGCGAATAAAGAATGCGGACGGTTCACCCAATGATTTGATTCGATCGGCTGACAAGCATTTCCGTCCTGCGGATCCGCAGATTGGTCCCGATGGTGCTTTGTGGTTTGGCGATTGGGCTAATGCTCTTGTGGGGCACATGCAATACAGCCAGCGGGATCCGAGCCGCGATCACGTTCGCGGGCGTTTGTACCGCTTGGTCTACGCCGATCGTCCTTTGGTCACGCCGGTTACGCAGCATGGCAAGTCGGTTCCGGAGCTTCTCGAGCAGCTTAGCGAGTATGAATGGAGGACTCATTATCGAGCTCGTCGTGAGTTGCGAGATCGTCCTGAGGGTGAAGTCCTCGCAGCGGTCAAT
>CAIJIZ010000047.1 GCA_903820735.1 uncultured Pirellula sp. | reverse complement strand
CGACCGCAGCTCGCCCCTGGCCGCATCTTGCGAAACGTTCGCATCGATTGATGAAGAATCTCGTCGCGATGGGCGACAAAAAGCACTCGCGGGAACTGATACTCACCCGATTCTGATTTGCTTGCGGCATCGAATGCAGCAAGGTACGTTTTACCCAGCCCCGTAGCAAGCACCACTAAGCCCGAGCGGTTTCCTTCGATCCGTGTTTGTGCAAGGGCGCGTAACGCTTCGAGCTGGATCGCATGGGGACTTGGACTGCTCTCCACCGGGTCTTTGTCGATCTCGATTCGCACTAACTGCTGCTCGCGCCTTCGGGCTCGGTAGCGGTTGATCCATTCGGTATCTATGCGACGTGTGCTAGGGTGTTTGAGAAGTTCCTCAAAGGCGTCGCCCATCGCGCTCAGGCCGTCGCTATGAATCGATTGGTCGACTCGGTAGTTCCATTCGATCCCGGCTTGTAACGCCATCCGGGAGATATTCGAACTACCGACATACCCGCTGCTATGTTGGGTGCGGCCGCGAAAAAGATACGCTTTGGGATGGAAGGACATTGCAGGGGTACATTCCACGACATAGAGCTCGAGGTTGGGACCTAGTTCAAGCAGGTCTTCCAGGGCTTCGGGCTCCGTCACATCGAGGTAGTCACCGGTGATGATTCGAACGCGACCTTGGCGATCGAGAAGGTCTTGTAAGTCCCCGCGCAGCAGATCGAGGCCGCTTTGTTTGATGAAGGCGACTGAAAAGTCGACTTGGTCGGCACGTTTGATTGCGGCGATCAAGTGAGGTAGCAGGGGGTCGAATTCACCCCGCACGAAATGTTGTGGGGGCAGATCGCTCGGCGCTGGTTTACCGATTTGGAACTCTGGAGGTTTTTCGGCGAGATAATTGGCTTTTTGGGGAATAACGTGACGGACCCCGCCGCGTGGGTCGGGTACATCGCCGCTGTAGCGTGGGATAAGGTGGACGTGCAGGTGTGGGACCGTTTGGCCGGCGGCAGCCCCGACATTGATACCGATGTTGTAGCCATCGGGTTGATAGGTTTGTTCGATATACGCTTTCGCGATTTCAAGTCCTTCGGTAAGGGCTTGTTGTTCTTCAGGGGAAGCGTCGAACCACGTAGCTACGTGTCGGGTGGGAACGAGTAGCAGATGTCCGGGGCTGACGGCGAACCCATCCCACAGGGCGGCGACGATTGCGGAGCCGGCGGAGTGTCGGAAGAGGATCCGTTTGCTATCGAGTTGGCAGAACGGGCAAGACATCGTATGGGGCGTTTACGTATGGCGAGATAGGAAAGATTTGGTTTTGAGAAAGGGCAAATTGTAGCATAAGCAGCCCGGTTCGTGTGGTGGTTTCCGATTCTGGGGGGGGGGCTTACTTTGGTCACCCCCGGCAGCGTCAGCAGAGGGCTCACGCAAAGAGGCGAAGACGCGAAGAAAACCAGGGGGGATTGGGAAGCAGTGGTGGGGGCCGGCATGGCCCAATAAAAGCGGCATGGCGCAAGCCATCCGGTGATGACATGCTTCAACGTTGAAACGATCGGGACGCTCACCGGAGTGCTTGCGCACTTCCGCTGCAACCAGCGGGCTCACGCAAAGAGGCGAAGACGCAAAGAAGACCGAACCAGATCTAGTAACCACTCCGCTGCTATTCAGACGGATGAGTCCTATCAAGTCTTTGCTCCCCTTCTAATCCCCGCAGGAGATGGGGTGAAAAGGGTTCATTGGGGGAGGCTGTGTTGGGGGTAGGGCGGGCTCAGAGGCCCACTCTACCCCCTACTATGACAATCATGTTTGGCTTGCGCACTTCCGTTGCAATCGAAAGGGGCTCACGCGAAGGGGATCAGGCAAAGAGGCGAGGAAAAGTAGGGGGGATTGCATAACCAGGACTGGCGGATGACACCATGTCATTTTCAGATCTTACTCGATGTCAGATGGTCAAAAGATGCTCTAAAACGAGCGTCAGCCTTGATGAAACAGACTTGGTTGCTCAGCTTGTATCCCCAAGTCCAGTGCGACCGAACAACTTGTAGATCCTAGGCTTTCAGTTGGCTTTGAATCTTTACCCTCGGTGCACCCTAAGCCTACCCAGCGAAGGAGGGAAAATGAACAGAAACGTGATCAATACCAATGGACACACTATCAGAAACCTCAGAAACCAGAGAGGTTGGACGCAAAGAGAACTTGCGAGCCGTGCCGGGTACACGGAAAGATTGATTCGAAAAGCGGAGGCAGGTGGAGTCCTGGGTATTCAAACCGCAATCGATATCGCGGAAGCTCTTTCGCAACATCATGTTAAAGTTTCTGTCGATGACTTCGTCCTCGCCCGAGATTGCTTAGCAGCAACACAATGCTTCCTAGACGCATTTGCCTCACACGGACAAGGGATGGTAGAGTACGTAAAGCAGGAATTGACGCATGATTTCTCCTTGAGAATCGCCCTGTTTCGAGGAACTTCCTCGTTAGCGTCCAGTGATTGGTTTGGTGTAAGCGGTCTGCATTTTCTTCTCGAAACAATTGCCGTAAATTTTGATCTAGCCGACGGCGTGGTAGATGCATCCTATACCGTAGGGGACGGCTTAGTTTCGGTTCGTTATCGCCAAAGATTTTGGATCGCAGGCCACGCATTAGATCCATTTTGGGTTAACTTACACTTTCGTTTTCAATCCCATAGAATTGCTTCGATTGACGTCGACTACGATACGCTTGCGGTATCGAAATTTCTATTCAACATGCGATCGGATGAATCTCTTAAATCGAGCCGCAGAAAATGCGATTCATCCGCATGTCCTTACCACCCGGTCTCGTGGTAAGTGAAATATCGGTATCGAGCGTCAAACGTATTGCGCAAGAACGCTTATTAACATATCGTGGTCCCGGAAAATCGATTCGGGATAACTTTGTTTGAGAACAGGATAGAAATAAGAACCATTACCCCCGAACACATCACCAGAAGGCGTGATTGCTCGCAATACAAGGTCCTTCCGTCTAGTAAAGCTATTTCACCGGTTAGCACCCCGCGCTCGATCGTCGGAAGCCTAGTTGTTATAGTCCCTAATGGCGATACGATGCACGTTTCACCTGTGGCTGCACAACGCACGAAGAACTTGCGAGTCTCGATCGCCCGAGATTGAGAAAGAAGACGATGTTGGCGGAGGGTGAACGGACTCTCGAAGGCTGACCCATTGATCAGAGACACAAGGAGATTTGCGTTGCAGTGAACGAAGTCGATTGCAGCCTCCGGAACCATATCTTCGTAACACAACAAAGTGCCGATTCGAGCACCGCTTCGACTATGCAGAATAATTGGCTCGAGGCCCGGTTCAATCACGTCCTGCATATCAAAAAGTCTATCAAGAGCCGGAATCCATTTTCCGAATGGTACATATTCGCCGAAGGGCATCAGGTGCCGCTTGTGGTATCGGCCCTCGATGCTCTCGGAATCGCTAATTAGCATTGCCGTTACATGCAAAGTCTCACGGTTCGAATCGTTCCTGTTAAAATAGGTTTTTCCACCCACTAGAAGTTCACAGTGCGGCGTTGGCCAAGGTCGAATACCTTTCAGCGGATGCTTCGATAAAAGGAATGTGGACTCCTTGTCGTCGAGTTTGCTCAAAGAGATATCAAGCGTTCCACCCGATGACTCTGGCCAGCATATCAAATCCACTTCATTCTTGAGTTCATCGGAAAACGCCTGCATATCCCCAAGACTTTCTTGGAACCCTGGGTCTACTTGGACCATCCCTATCTTCAGGTGAGGAGAACCGGCGACGACATCTTTCCAATAGTTCCAAGCAAAGGTGCAGTAAACCGTGTTGAGTGCTAATGCAAGAAAGGGAAGCGTAACGGCAGCACCGAGGAATGGCTGGGACAGCCAACGCTCCTCCTTGTGGCATGTCGCAAGCGTCGCACCGACCGCGAGAATACAGCCAGCGAATAAAAAGTCGATGACCGTTGTCCAACTCGATCCAAATGCATCGACACCCTGAATCAGCCAAGGGGCGTTCAAGTAGGGGAGTCCTGCTTTCCAAGGAAATACGCTAGGAATCGTTGATTCCAGTAGGACAGTTATTGCCAAGGAGGGTACCCACACCCAACGAAGATCGGTCGTGATTTTCGAGGCAACCCAGAATCCTAAAGCTAGCCTCATACCGTCCCAAAGGATCAGCGGAACTGCAACGAGTAACCCAAGCCAGTAGCTTGACGATAGTGAGTAAGCCATGGCTGTAGGTGACCAATGGAACGCGATTGCGATCGAGCTAGAACACCACAGCCATGTCACCCACAATGAGCTTATTCGTCCAGTACATGTTATCAAGTAGAGCGCAAGCGAAGTCCCAACGACCTTTAAGGGAAGTAAGGAATCCCAAAGCCAAGGTACTCCGTTACAAATTATTGCGGAAATAACGAGTATCGTGCTGGTTAAAACTCGCCAATACATCGAAGTAGCCTTTGTATGAATTGCTCTGCGGTGAGGGTTGCCACGACTTAGATTGGACGAGGCACTCGGATCGATGGTCGAAATGGGAGGGGTTATGACACGTCCGACTCGTTCACCGAAAAAGATGCCCCCGAAAAGGAAGCCAAGCGGGGGCATCTCTACAAAGTTTCCTCTGTACATCAACCATTGAAGCTTTGCTTAGTAAGCAACAAAAGTGTTGGCGTTCGTGAAGGCATACTTCTTGGTTTGCCCCTTGCCAATAGTGACGCTCATGGACCCAGCTGGGCCATCAGAATTGCTTGCCGCAACGGGAAT
>CAIJIZ010000046.1 GCA_903820735.1 uncultured Pirellula sp. | reverse complement strand
GGTAGCAAGCCGGGAGAAGTCCGTGAGATCACGATGTATGACTTGGGAATTCGCAGGCCGGTTCTTCGAAACCGAGCCGCACAGCCCAATCGTTTGTATCGGTTGCCGAACCCAGAGTATGCTCGCTTGATGGAAGAGCGAGGGCTGGCGCCCAAAGGTGGAGCGGGGCTTGGACTCGGTTCAGGGGGTCCGAATTTCGGTGGTGCTGCCGGACTTGGGACCGGTGGTGGTTCTGGGGCTTCGCTTGACGGCGGAGGTCCTGGCGGACCAGGTGGTGGTGCTGGACTTGGGCTAGGAGGTGGTCCTGGTCGTGGTGGATCGCAGGGCGGAAGCAATAAAGAGCCTTTGAAAGACGATCAAGGGAATTTGGTACCGCCGGACTTTGAAGCTCCCAAATTTGATTTTATCGTTCAATTTGCTTGGAAACCGGGTGCATTGGCAAGTGTTACCGGACCGGCTGTTGCAGCACCTGCAGCGGCTTCGTCGGCGCCTGCTGGGAACTTTGAGGCAGAGAGCACCCCACAAGATTAGGTCGTTGCAATTTACCAAGGTGCGTTGGTTTGACCTCGCAACTTGGAATAAAGAACTGTCTTAGAATAAAAAACTACGGACGCGAATCTCCGCAAACCAAAACTACTAACAGTTGACGAAAGAGTTAGACCATGGACGACTTGAAACGCTATCTGAAAGAGGCGGCGAAGTATTCCTTTTGGATCATCAGCGGCTTAGTGCTCTTGCTATCCGCTGTTGTGTTTTACTTGGTAAAAAGCGGGCTAGACCAAGCGATTACGCAGCGAATCAATGCTCTGAATGGATCGTTTAGCAAGATCAATGAAGTCAGCAACAAGACTTCTACGCATCCGAACGATTCCTCTCACAAGGAGATGGAAAATCGACTTAATGGCTTGGTGGACGATGTCGATCAAGCGTGGAAATTCCAGTACGAGCGTCAAAAAGAGTTTTTGACTTGGCCGCAGTCTGCTTTTCAGTTTCCGCAGACACGCGAGATTTTCGATGGACTTCGTCCATTTGAAAAGCAAGTCCCGTTTCCATTGCCCGAGAAGGCTCCTGAGCCTCTGGATAAGATCACCGTCCGCGATCGCGATGTTTACAAGGGTTACATTGAGCCAGAGTTTCCTGCGTTGGCAAAGAAGATCGGCAGTAGTTGGAAGTTCGTACTCGACGCGAAAGCGCTCTCGGGTGGTGGTGGATTCGAGCCTCCTGGAGGTGGCGGTTCCTTTGCTCCTCCTGGATTGGGGGGCTTCTCAACGGGGCCTGGGGCTAAAGCAGCCGAGCCCACGCGGGACTTAGTTCGATGGTCCGAAGCTTCGCAAAAGGAGATCATCTCCGATGCTTTGCCATGGTTCTCAAAACCGACACCACCATCGATCTATGAAATCTACTACACGCAAGAAGACATTTGGTTGCTTCGTGGTTTGATGGACATTTTGGCCAATACGAACAGCGAAGCGAAAGAGAATTTCCAGGCGATTGTGCGTGAGATCGAGTTCATTCGATGGGGAGCGCGTGCGAGTCGCGATGCAGGAGCCTTGGCCGGTGCCGACGCAGTTGGCGGAGGGGGTGGCATGATGGGGGGAATGATGGGTGGAATGCCTGGAATGGGTGGGGGGCCTCCTGGTGGATATGCCGGGGGTGGAGCTGGTGGTGCTCCTGCTGGATACGGTGGAATGGGTGGCGGAAAAGGTGGCTTGATGCCGGGCGGCGGTGCGGGTCCAGCTCGCCGTGACCCTGCGGATGGTCGCTACGTCGACAACTCGTTCAAACCCTTGACCGGTGCGCAACTTCGTACAGCTATGAGTTTGCAAAATGCCAACGACGCCGTGATTGCAGTAGCCAAGCGGATTCCGGTTCGCATGCGACTGAAGGTAGATGAATCGCAGATCGGTCGTTTGATCACCGAGTGTGGAAACGGCAAGATGATGCTTGAAGTGCTCCAAGTTCGCTACAACACAGATGCGGCAGCAGCCCCTGGGGCAGCCAGTGGCGCTGCTGGAGGTGGAGCAGGGTTCCCCGGCGGTGCGGCTTCGATGGGAACCGGAGGCGGGGCGGGAGCAAGCTTTAAGGAAGATGATTCAGGAGAAGGAGGCGGAGGAGGAGCGAGCATGCCAGGCATGCCTGGAGCTGGGGAATCACCCGACACCCGGGGGGAGATTCCGATCGAGATCTACGGTTTGGTTTACTTGTACAACCCGCCATCGAATCTTCGAGGAACCAATACCAACGCACCAGCATCTGGAGCAGGAGTTCCGATGGGAAGTGTTGCTCCGGCCGATGCAGCGTCGAATCCTGCCGCATCGAACCCGTCTACAGCTGCTCCCACGACTCCGGTAGACCCGAGCGTTCCGGGGGATCCATCGGTACCTGCTGATCCCGGTACTCCGGCTAACCCCAATGCGCCCGTAAATCCCAGTGCGCCCGTAAATCCCAGTGCGCCCGTAAATCCCAGTGCGCCCGCTGATCCCAGTGCGCCCGCTGATCCCAGTGCGCTCGTAAATCCGAGTGCGCCCGCTGATCCCGGTGCGCCGGCAGCTCCCGGATCGACCGTTGATCCGAGCGCACCTGCTGATCCTACTGCACCAACTTCACCCGACCCTTCATCCGCACCTCCAGCTCCACCGGCTGGTAGCAATCCACCGGCTGGTAACAACTAGGAAGGACCTTTCAAATGTTTGGAAAGAAGAAAAACAAAGACGAGTCGGCCGCAAGTGAAAGCCAGCCAGTTGAAAAGGCGGCGAAGAGCAAATCGAAATCCAAAGGGAATTTCGATGCTAAAGAATTCATGCTGTATCATGCAGAGAAATTTGTCTTTGCATTGATCGCTTTGCTCAGTGCAGGGTTGGTTTATCTTGGATTTTCAACCAAGGGGTTCGATTCCAATAAGCAGCCCGCGACCCTTTCGGACAAATCGCAGCAGGTATTAAAGCAGATTGGCGAAAACCACTGGGATGCGATCAAAGACGAGGAAGCTCGGGTCAAGGGGATAACCGACGTGAGCTACACCGAGAAATCGTTTGAGTCCACGAAAATCATACCCAAGGATTTGTATCGCCCAGAGATCCCTTTGCCAGGATCGCGAATTACTGGTTATCGATCCGACCCTGAAATTCTTCCTGCGAAGAGTTTGATGGCGTCGTATTTTTACGGACCGATTGTGGTTGGGACCGCCAATCAGCAGCTGATCGATTTTCTTGATAAGCTACCGGATGCGAAGGAGCGTGAAGAGCCAAAGAAGCGCGAGGATCGTCCGCGAGGAGGCGGAGCGATGCCGGGCGGAAAAGAAGGTGAGAGTGGACCTCCGGGATTTCCTGGTTCGGGTGGGCCTCCGGGTTCGGGAGGACCTCCTGGTTTTGGTGGGCCTCCCGGCATGGGCGGACCTCCAGGGATGGGTGGTTTTGGCGGTGCGAGCGCGAATACAAATGCGAAGCGTTACTTAGCACCGGGGTATGATCAAGGCTTTCCGTCGCAAACCTTGGGAGCTTCGACGCCGAGCGACCCTCGTCGTCGGGCGATTGGGCCTCGCGATTTAGGGTTTGTAACAGTTACGGCATTGGCACCTCATGAAGAGCTTGAGAAAGAGTACCGAAGCAAGTTATCCCCTGGTGGAAACTTGATGCCAGGGCGGGATACGCCGAATTACTCTGGGTTTGAAGTCGAGCGAGTAGACGTTACAGACGACCCGAACAAGGCCATAGCGGAAGGTGATTGGCAGCCTTTGCCCAACGCTGGTTCCGAACGTCTAACGGAGCTTGCGAAAAACGTTTGGCTCGGTACTTCTCAAGAAGTTGCCGATGCGGCTTGGACGACACCGAACATCACGATTCCCGTACCTCCAATTCTCATCAAGAACTACCGCAATGCGGTTGGTCACCCCGATATTCCTGCTTCTGGCCAGGGTGGTCCGGCGGCACCTACGGGAGCCCCAGGCGGTTTAGGTGGTGGGATGATGGGTGGCTTCGGTGGGCTTGGTCTCGCCGGCGGTGGTGCTGGAAATACTGAGGGTGAAAGCGGCTCCGGGGAACCCGAAAGTGGTGCCGGGGGTGGTGGCTCACCACCTGCGGGCTATGGTGGTGGTGGACCTCCCTCTGGTTATGGTGGAGGTGGTGCACCAGGAGCGGGTGGACCGCCTGCAGGTTACGGCGGGGGCGGAGCGCCAGGTGGTGGCGGACCTCCTTCCGGTTATGGTGGAGGTGGTCCTCCAAGCGGCGGTGGCCCTCCAGGTGGGCTTGGTCTCGGAGGTGGTCCCGGAGGCGGGATGGGACTTGGTGGTGGTATGGGGCTTGGCGGTGGAATGGGTCCCGGTGGCGGTGCGCCATCGGAAGACATTCCTCGAGAGTTGCCATCGACCAAGTACAAACTTGTAAGGTTCTACGATTTCGATGCCAAGGCGAACCGCGTGTACCGATACCGTGTCCGTTTGCTTATGGTCGATCCAAACTTCCCTGCTGCTGCTTCGGTTCAGCCACGTTCAGTATTGCTTGATTCCGCGAGTGGCACGCTCAAACGCGTTCAGGATTTGCTGGAGCAAGAGCGCAAGGACCGCGAAGCGTTCAAGCCAGAAGAGAAGGACGGAAAGACTAGTGTTTTCAAGCGTAAGTCAGCTCGTAAGACCGGTTGGTCCGAGCCATCGGATCCGATTTCCACTCAGCGAGTAGCGGATGCTTACATGGGAGAGATGGCTGTAGCCTATGCTCCGGATGCGCAGCGAAAGCCTTTTGAAGTCTCTCCGCCGAAGGCGGAGATGGTGTTCGCCGAGTATGATCCGAAGTTGGCAAGCTTTTTGCCGCGTAAGGATGGGGCAGTTCGCGGATATGTATTCGGGTTGCCAAATCGCGAAGGTGGCAAGGAGCAGCCTTTGGAGTTGATTCATCCGATTTCCAAGTTGATCAAAGCGGTTGACAAGCGGGAATCGAAGGGGCTTGCGACCGTGATTGACATGCATGGAATGATTCCGTTGGAGACCAAGCCGACGCGAGATCCGTTCTTGAAAACTGGTGGCGAGGGAATCGCTTTGGATCCCGAGACAGGGCGCATCATTGTGCTACGGGAATTCGACGACTTTACCAACTACGCCATGTACACAACACCTGACAAACCCGCCGTTGGACCACTTGGAGGGCCATTGCGGCTCGACGGTGGTGGTGGGGCACCTGGAATGGGTGGACCTGGCGGTGCTGGTGGGCTTGGACTCGGAGGAGCCGGTGGTCCACCGATGGGGATGCCCGGTGGGCTTGGACTCGGTAGTGGCGGCGGAGGCCCTCCTGGAGGGGGAGCTGGATTGGGTTTAGAGAATTAAGCCGTTGCGACGTGGTAGTCTGAAGTCCGTTTAGGAACAAACTTCGGGGCTTCAAAAACACGAAAAACAGATCAGCCCGTTGAGAGTAAATCAGCGGGCTGATTTTATTTTGAGGCCCAAAAAGGCTGGGAAATCGTTGGAATCCAACGAATCCAACCAAATTGCTAGCAAAAAGAAATCGAAACAAACTCAAAAACATCTATTTGCGGTTGACTGAAAAGCAAGCTCCCCGTACATTCTTGCTCCCTCGTCCACATCAGGGCTTGTTTGAGCGTGTTGTCGACCGGCGAAGAGTGTCTCTATTACGACCTTCTTGGCCGACGAACAGGCGATGCGCGTTGAAAATGGCTTAAGTAAAGGGTAGGAAATAGTGTCTGGATCCCATGAAGTAATCAGAATCCGCATGGAAGCTTACGACCATGCAGTTCTCGATCAGAGTGCGTTGGAAATCGTTGAGACGGCGAAGCGAACGCATTCGGAGGTTCATGGCCCGATTCCATTGCCGACACGAATCGAGAAGTACACTGTACTCTCCGGACCGAACATTGACAAGAAAGCTCGTCAGCAGTTCGAAATCCGTACTCACAAGCGATTGATCGACATCAAGCAGGCCACAGCGCGGACGATTGAAGCGTTGAACAAATTAAGCTTGCCCGCTGGCGTTGATATCAAAATCAAAGCAACGTCGCGGTAGTAAGTATTTTCCACAAGGTTTTCTCGCATGGTGCGGATGCCTGCTGGGTAACAATCGTCTTCGGGTGTGCTGAAGGTGCGGTGGGTCCCGGTGGGTGGCGATTTACGGAACTTGATCATGAGAAAAGGTATTCTCGGCCGCAAGGTCGGTATGACTCAGATATTTGAGCAAGATGGGCGCATCGTGCCGGTAACGGTTATTGAAGCGGGTCCTTGCAAGGTATTGCAGGTCAAGACGTTAGATCGCGACGGTTATGACGCGGTGCAGGTGGGCTTTTTGGATAAGCCCCGCAGGTTGGCTTCTCGTGCTGAGCGAGGCCATATTGCTTCGATTTCCAGCAAGCGTGAGAAGAAGCTGTCTTCTGCTGGCGTGGTTGCTGTCCCTAAGGCGGGCGGCGAGCCGAAGCGATTCGTGCGTGAGCTTCGTGGTGCTCCGGCGATGAGTGTGGGTGAAGAGCTTTTGGTAGCTGCTCTTGATGGCGTGAAGTCGGTTGATGTTACCGGCACGTCGAAGGGTTGTGGTTATTCTGGTTGGATGAAGCGACATAATTTCTCCGGTCAGCGAGCTACGCACGGTGTAAAGAAAGTTCACCGCCATCCTGGGGGTACTGCCGCTGGTACTTATCCTGGTCGGGTCCGCAAGGGTACGAGAATGGCTGGTCATTACGGTGTTGACCGAGTGACCATGCGAAACCTTAAGGTTGTCAAGGTGGACGTCGAGAATAACTTGCTTTTGGTCAAGGGCGCTGTTCCTGGTCCTGCTGGTGGTTACGTCATTGTTCGCGAGACGAACAAAGTTGGCTAGTTGACCGCGGGTTGGAGTGCCGATAGATGGCTCTGCTGTCGATCGGTGTGGATGTCGGCTGGTCGGCGTCTGCAGGGCAAAATCTGAGAACAAAAACGCGATGCAGATTGCAAAGCGAACATGGGTCAAGAAAGTTTTGGTGGATCAATCATGGTAACGCTTCCAGTATACGACTTGTCAGGAAATAAGGTCGGTGATTACGACATCGATCCGGCGTCTATTGCGCCGAAGATCAGCAAGCAGTTGTTGCACGATGTTGTCGTGATGTACTTGGCTAATGCTCGTCAGGGTAGTAACAAGACCAAGAGTCGGGGCCAGGTTTCTGGTTCCACGAAGAAGATGTATCGCCAAAAGGGTACGGGTAATGCACGGATGGGTGCGAAGCGTACTCCGGTGCGTCGCGGTGGTGGTCACGCGAACAGTCGTCAGCCACGATCCTACTATTATCGGCTTCCTAAGAAGGCGGTTCAGGGTGCAACGCGGATGGCGATCGCAGCCAAGATCAGTGCAGGTTCGGTGATTGTTATTGATCGGATCGCGATGGAAGCACCGAAGACGAAGGCTTTGGCTGGCGCATTCAAGGCTTTGGGTCTTGAGGGTGTAACCAAGACTTTGGCGACTGCGAACAACGATCGGAACATCTACCTGAGCGGTCGAAACATTCAGGGTTTGACAATCAGTCCTGTCAGTGACCTCAATGCGTTGTCGATTTTGCGTCCTCGCAAGTTGGTAGTGACGCGAGAGGCGCTTGATTGGATCAAGTCGCGAGCTGGTGCATAGTTTGCTGTGTGTCCGCTGCAAGATTGAGCAACTGTAAGAACAAACCGACGACAAGACAACAAGTGAAATTTCCAGAAACAGTTTTGGAAAATTGGAGAGTAAGAGATGGCCAAACAGCCGCCGAAGACATCGATGGAACTCACGCCACACCAAATCGTTTACCGACAGTTGGTAACCGAAAAGGGTGTGCACAAGGCAACACGACAGAATCGTTATGCTTTCGAAGTGAGTCCACTCGCTACAAAGACTCAAATCAAGGGTGCGATTGAAGAGTTGTTTAACGTCAAGGTTGTGGCGGTCGCTACGCAAAACCGTGACGGTAAGGCTCGGCGATACAAAGCCCGTGCAGGAAGAACCAAGGCTTGGAAGAAGGCGATCGTGAAGCTTGGCTCGGAATACAAGATTGATTTCTTCTAGGATCGTTCACCGAATAACGCAAACTCAGGGTCCAATCGAAACGGAATACTGGAAAGTTTAAAATGGGCATTCGAATTCACAAACCGACATCGCCAGGACGAAGAAATTCGTCGGTAAGCGATTTCGCAGAATTGACACCGGGCGCCAAGCCTGAAAAGTCGCTTCTAAAGCGGCAGAAGAAGACAGGCGGACGCAACAACCAGGGGTTCATTACAGCACGGCACCGAGGTGGTGGCCACAAGCGAATGTACCGCGTCATTGATTTTCGACGGATGAAGGATGGAATTCCGGCGACGATTGATTCCGTACAGTACGATCCAAATCGATCAGCACGGATCGCGTTGGTTGTATATGCCGACGGTGAGAAATGTTACATTTTGGCGACGGACAACATGAAGAAGGGGGATGTGCTGCTCAATGGGCCGAGTGCACCTCCGACGCTTGGAAACTGCTTGCCTTTAAAGAGTATTCCTGCTGGAACGGAAGTTTGCTGCGTTGAGATGACACCAGGTCGTGGTGCAGCACTTTGTCGATCCGCTGGATCATCGGCCGTCTTGATG
>CAIJIZ010000045.1 GCA_903820735.1 uncultured Pirellula sp. | reverse complement strand
TCAAAGCCTCGATCGCATACGTGTAGTCATAAATATTTTCGACTTTGCGACCAGCCAACTCGATCACGATATCCTTCGCCTTGACTCCTGCCGTTGCAGCAGGGCCATCTTTCGAAACACCCGATAACAAAACCCCTTGGATGTCTCCTTGGGCGTAATCAGGAATGGAACCTAAATAGGCAGTCATCGCAGCCCGGACTCCTTGGTCCTCCGGTGCGCGTTGCTCGGTGTATTCCGGAACCTCTTCGGAGCTACCAAGCGACCGAGCGATCAGTCCCATCAACTTGGCAATCTGTGCCGCTCCATCGTAATTGAGCAACTCCGGAGTATCGCGAGGGGTGTGATACTCGGAATGGGAACCGGTGAAAGCGGATAAGATCGGAATGCCCTTCAAGTAAAATGTGCTCGCGTCGGTCGGTAGGTAACTGTCGGATTGCAATGTAATCGGCAATCCCACTACGGCGTTCCTCTTTTCGATCTCACCTTTCCAAAACGGGGAGGAGCCGATCCCCTGAAGTACTAGGTTTTCACGCAAGCGTCCAACCATGTCGAGATTCAGATTTGCGATTACCACCGGATACAGTTTTCCATCCGCACCTATCCCCTCGGACAGGTTCGGGTAGACTTCGCGGAAATGGTCGGCAAAGTAAGCGGAGCCCAGGAGCCCCAATTCCTCGCCCGACCAAGCTGCAAACAAAATATCATGCTTGAGCTTTAGTTTGCCACTCTTCTTCTGACTAGCTAACGACTGCGCGATCTCTAGCATCGCAGCGACGCCAGAAGCATTATCGTCTGCACCTCGGTGTACCCCACTCTTCTCTTCTTCTTTCGCCAAACTCGAGGAGTTCCCACCGGAGCCCAAGTGGTCGATGTGGGCTCCGACGATCATGAGAGTTTTTGACGCTACGTTCGGATCATCCGATGCTCGCAGAATACCCAGCGCATTCGTTCCAGTCCGTTTGATCGGCTGAACATCAATGTTCGCTCCCACCTCGACTTCGGGTAACTCAAAACCCATCATCAATTCGCCGCGATCAAGCTCACTCTGCAAATCCGCAAGCTTGTCTTCGCTCTTCTCGAACCATTTTTCAGCAAGCTCATCCGAGATGCTGACCGCAGCGATGCTGGTTCCCGAGAGGGATCCGTCATTTTGCAGAGGAACAAGCTGTTGGCGAACGCCACTCTTTGGCCCGCTGACAACGATCAAACCCTTTGCGCCCCGATCCCTTGCAACCATCGCTTTGAAACGCAAAGAACTATAGCGAGCCAACTGTTGGCGACGTTCAGGAGTGACGTCGCTAGGCATCTGCCTGAGAACCATCACCCATTTGTTTTCCACATCCAAGTGGACATAAGAGTCGTACTCTTTTTGTTCCCCATCAGCCGGAGCGACGATGCCGTAACCTGCAAACACCACTCCCGTCGGAGCGACTTCCCCAGACTTGGAAAATGCCAATGGACGCCAATCTTGATCGAGCTTCCACGTCTGCTCCCCGCTTCCCAGTTTGTTGCCATCACGAAGCTCAACTCCAGCGTTGTAGGGGAAGGGATGGAAATACTTACCAAATCCGTCGTCGGAGTCGCCTTGCGCAGTCCCGTTAGCAGCGCGGGCCGGAGTGCTTACTTTATCTAGCAAGCTCGCAAAGGTGTCGGTCCCGGCTGGTGCAAGTCCGAGTTCCGACATAACACCTGCTACGTAAGCGGTAGCGAGTCGTTCGCCATCGGTTCCAGTCAATCGACCACCGAGCTCCGGTCGACATAGGTAGTCCACATGTCGTCCGATATCAGATGCCTTGTAGTCGCTGTCGGTCTCTTTGACATTCTTGCTCGCTGTGTTAGATGCTTCTCCGATGGCGGCGCGATCGATGGTGCCGCGATCATTCATAGCGGAAGCGCTTCGCGATCCGCTACTCTGCGCGGAAGATTTTTCGATACCAAGTGCCTTGCGTGCCGCTTCGTCGTTCCACTTGCCCAAGAAGATCTGCGACTTCTTATCGGCAGTTCGGTTGCTAGTCCATGCCAGTTCGCTTCCATCGGGCGTGAAAACCGGTAGGCCGTCGAAGCCATCGGTCGAAGTCACTCTTACCGGTTCTTTCGTTCCGGCAGCATCGACGAGGTAGAGTTCAAAATTGGCAAAGCCTTGGAGGTTCGTCGCGAAGATCAAGTAATCACCCGACGGATGAAAATAAGGAGCCCAGCTCATCGCACCCAGCTTGGTAATCTGCTTGGCGTCCGAGCCGTCCACGTTGGCGCTGTAGATTTCCGCCGTCGCTCCATCTTCGCTGAATCGACGCCAGCAAAGTCGTTTCCCATCGGGAGAGAAGAAAGGCCCTCCGTCATAACCGTATACATCGGTTATTCGACGAACATCGCTTCCATCGGAGTTCATCACATACAGATCTAGCGCTACGGCAGGATCGTTCTCGAAAAGGGTCTTTTGCCTGTCTGTTAGCGGTTTGGAGAAAGCTTCGCGATTCGAGGAAAAAGCAATCAGTTTACCGTCCGGGCTGTAGGAGGCTTCCGCATCATATCCCATCGCTTCGGTCAGCTTTTTGTAAGCCCCGGTTTTGCGATTCCACTCGACCAGTTCGAATTGCGGATCGTAGTCCCACGCGTATCGACGTTGTTGACCCGACGCGCGAAACTCCAACTCGCTTGTTTGCTTGCTCTGCGATTGAGGGTCGAATTGCGTCGAAGCAAATAGCACGCGGTCGCCATCGGGGTGGATCCATGCACAAGTGGTTTTGCCATGCCCCGGTGAGACTCGCTCGACATCCCCGGTCTCTCGATCAAGCAGATAAATCTGGTAGAACGGATTGCCCGCTTCGCGCTCACTCTGGAAAACCATCTGTTTGCCGTTGCGGCTGAAATATCCCTCCCCAGCACGCGAGCCTTCGAAGGTCAATTGCCTTACTCCAGACAAATACACCCCTTCGGTGTTTACTGATTCTTCTTGGGCATAGATTACTCTCTCGCCGTTTAATAATGCCGCACCGGCTGATAGTAACGAGAGTGACATCAAGGTGAGTAAGCCTGGGTGTCGAAGAGAGGCCCAAGCCTGGCGGGCAGGGCGAATTAACTTGCGGTAAACAGCCCGGGTAACTTCAGAGGCATTCGAGTCCAAATGCGGCAAATTGATCTTTGTAAGTCTCATATCACGTTCTGAATCGTTGTGTGAAGTTAGGTAAGTAACATAAAGCCGGCACGTTTTGCCTGCGGATGAAATCCTTAAGTCCCAATATTCTAGCTACCCGTCGACTCCCCAGTTAGCCGTTTTAGCAAAGACGTTCTGGATTGACTAAGGGGTTATCCCAAGTACACTACGCGGCAAT
>CAIJIZ010000044.1 GCA_903820735.1 uncultured Pirellula sp. | reverse complement strand
CGTGCTCGTGCTCAGCTTCGCGGTGCTCGTGCTCGTAATCGCCTGACTGATTGTACTCGCTCAATGATTCCGAGACACCATCGAATTTCATCGCCATCCGAGTCAACATCGCGACAATTCGAACCAGTTTGGATTTCAAGTCGTGATCCGTTTCCCGACTCACGCCACCGGAAACAACAAGCACATCTTGAATCGCAGCGCACTCTAAAGCCGAACCACGTGCAATATCAAGAAACCGCGCTCGATCTTTCAGGCTACGTTTTCCATTACCCTCGGCAATGTTGAGCGGAATCGATTGAGCCGCTCGCAACCACTGATCACGAGCATGGCGATGAAGTCCCTCCAACGACCGCGAAGAAGCAAATGCTGCGGCGACGTATTCGATCGATAGGCGATAGACGTCAAGCCGATCGTGGTCGAAGAAGTGTTCTGTCATGATTGCCCCAATTCGATTACGAGCACGAGCACCGTTTCACTGAGCACGAGCACGATGTGTTACTCCATGCCAGAACGACCCCGATGATCGAGCGGGGGCAAGAAAATGTTCCATCAGGAAGCGGTCGGTCCCCCGCTTCGGTCCATCGGATTGTTCGTCGATATTTGATTTGACGCTCCAGATCGAGAATCGATCCACGGATAAAGCTGATCGAGTCGCTGATCCCGCTCGTGAGTAAGTCGCTCATCCTCTTTGTCGGCTTGCATCTTAAGTTTAGGCAAAAACACAATCCCGAGCGCAGAGAGCAAAAGCATAACAGAAATGCCCATAAGGTGTTCTTGGTTACGAAAACTGAAATCGCCGATTGATTGTTTGCTGTTAAGGTAGGCAAAGATTCCGAATCCGGAATACACGACACCAAGTAGGATGGAAAAGCTACGAACTGACAAAAGCGGAAAACGTCCGTGCAATCCAAATTGTATTGATCCGAACCATACAAAGTACCAAAGCAACGACAGTACACTGCAAGCGATCGCGGATACGGCGTCAGCAGCCAACATAGCCGGTTGAGTAACTGCACCCAACGCAGCAGGGACGAATCTCAGCAGAAGCAATGCCCAATATGCACCCAAAATGAAGTGGGTTGCGTGTAGGATTCGGAAGAGTTCAAAGAAGCTCATAGTATGTCGACGAACATATAGTATGCGGAATTTACCATATTCCGCCGCGGGGTACCTCGGGGGACCGCTGGCGGCGAGATTGCGGTGTCTCACCGAAATCCTAGCGAATGACACAGGAATTTTCAATCAAATCAACTCATTTCCCCCCTGCTACCTTCCGAGCTGCGGACATGATATGTTGAATTTCGGTTTTCCAGGATATGTTGAATTTTGGTTTTCCGGGATATGTTGAATTTTGGTTTTCCGGGATATGTGGAGTCGAATCATGCCGGAATCGGACCCCGTAAGCACGTTCAAAGGTTCGCCCCTGATGAGACAGGTGCGACAGACCATGAGGGTGATGCACGTCGCGAAACGCACAGAGGAAGCCTATATCTCTTGGATCGCTCGATACTTGATTTTTCATCGGGATCGACGAGGGGGATGGACCCATCCCACTTTGCTCGGCAGTGACGGTATCAACGAATTCTTGACTTACTTAGCTGTGGAACGCCGGGTCGCCGCCAGCACCCAAAATCAAGCCCTATCGGCGCTCCTTTTTCTTTATTCCAAAACCTTAAAATCAGACATTCAGATCGATGCAATTCGGGCCAAACGTCCCTCAAAACTCCCGGTCGTCCTTTCTCCTTCCGAAGTTGCGAAGATCCTCAGTTACGTTCAACCGAAGCCCAAACACCTGATGTGCAGCCTGGACGGATTTCCTCGTACTCGTACTCAGTGCAACGGTACTCGTACTCGTACTCGAAAGTATGCAAATGACAGAGCCAATCTTCGACCACGAACGACTCGACGTTTATCGACTTGCGATCGAATACGTATCATCGACTTATCGAATCGCGAAATCACTTAATGGTCCGGAACGCCACGCTCGTGATCAATGGTTGCGAGCGGCCCAATCGATTCCACTCAACATTGCCGAGGGTAATGGGAAACAGAGTCTGAAAGACAAGAATCGATTTTTTGAGATTGCGCGTGGCTCTGCTTTGGAGTGCGCTGCAATTCACGATATCCTCTTATCGTTCGAGGCGATCGATTCTAAACTTAATCGGATTGGAAAAACCAATTTGAAACGGCCAATTTGAAACGGATCGTGTCGATGTTAACTCGGTTGATCCAACGAACTGATACGGTTTCCGAGGGATCGATCGAGTACGAGTACGGAGCGTCTGCAAAGTCGT
>CAIJIZ010000043.1 GCA_903820735.1 uncultured Pirellula sp. | reverse complement strand
TCGCGCAACGCAGCCATCGATCTTGAAATCTGGCAACACTCCCTCGAATACCGAATTTGGCAAGCCACCGAACAAAACGATTTCGCCAACGATCCACGAACCTATCTGACCTACGCCTCCGATAGCGTCTTTACACTCCTGACCCAATCGACACTTCCTAAACACCGCAACGTCGAGAATGCCGCTCGACGCATCGCTGAGATTCCAAAAATCGTCGAAGCCGCAAAAGCTTCCATTGGAAATCCCCCTCAGATCCTTACTGAAATCGCGATCAAACGAACCGATGGCGCTATCGCCTTCTACGAGAGTGATATCTTCTCCCTCACCGAAGAATCTCCGCAACTGAGCCCCCTACAAGCCCCTTGCCGAAATGCAGCGACGGCACTCAAGGAATTCAAACGATTTCTCGAACAAGAAATCCTTCCTCGCTCCAAAGGGACTTGGCGAATTGGAAAAGAAAAGTTTTCTAAAAAGCTGGAACTGGAACTCGATGCTGGACTCACCGCCGAACAAGTCATCGCATCTGCGAACTCCGAGGCCGATCGCGTTGAACGCGAAATGTACTATGTCGCTAAACAACTCTGGTACACAACGCTTCCCAATACAACCCTTCCGCCTGACGATGAGAACGGACGTCGAGAGACCATTCGACGAGTCCTCGCGGAACTCTCCAAAGAGCACGGCACACCGGAAACTCTCGTTCTCGATGCGAAGAAAACTGTCGATAAGATCAAAGCGATGATTCGCTCTAAGCAAATCCTAACGCTACCTGATCCAGATCAATGCGACATTATCGAGATGCCTGAATTCCAACGAGGATTCTCTGCCGCCTACCTCAACCCAGCCCCGGCTCTCGATCCAAACGCGAAAAGCTTATACGCTATCGCTCCACCACCCTCCGATTGGCCCGCAGAACGCCGCGATGCATTCTTCAAGGAATACAACAAGTACATGCTTCAGATCCTAACGATCCACGAAGCATACCCCGGACACTACGTCCAACTCGATTACTCCAATCGCGTGAAATCACCCATCCGAAAAATCCTCTCCTCGGGGGTCTTCGCCGAAGGCTGGGCCGTCTACACCGAACAAATGATGCTTGATCAAGGCTACGGCGAAGGTGACCTCGCCCTGCGATTGCATCAACTCAAGTTCTATTTGCGAGCTGTCCTAAACGCCATCCTCGACCACTCCATGCATTGCACCGACATGAGCGACGAGCAAGCCATGGAACTCCTCGTCGGTCGAGGTTACCAATCCGAAGCCGAGGCATATGGCAAAGTTCAACGTGCAAAACAAAGTTCATGCCAGCTGTCGACCTATTTCGTAGGCAGAACTGCCTTCTACAACCTTCGCCAAAACGTCCAGCGAAACCGAGCAGAGAATTTCAATCTCCAAGAGTTCCACGAACAAGTACTCAACTGCGGGACCATCCCTGTGAAGTACTTGCCCGAGCTGGTTCGCTAATACTCGCTCTCATCGAACGCCCTGGGGCATTCTCAGCATTGCCCCTGGGCGTTGATATCTTCAGCTCGAGCCTGAACCTCAAAGGGATTGTCCCAATACGCATCCCCACCTCGAGCTTTGATCCAAATACTACTTATTAAATAGGCCGGTACAAACAACACTCCCCAGCGCTCGTACTGACGCACGTGGACAATCTCGTGCGTCCAGGTCCCATAAAAAGCGGCTTCGTCGACCGCAAGAATCGTGTGCCCAAGAGTCATGGCCGCCGCTCCCCCAGGCACCATCGCATGCTTCAACAGCCGCTCAACCGCAGGTCCGACCACCCCAAGTGTCCCGCGATACCGCACCAATTTGCGTTCCCCTCGCCATGGCACGGCCAAGAACGTCAATCCAATCACGGTGTAAACAGCGGGCCAAGCGTATCGGAATCCTTTGAACATCACGCTCGATATTCTCAACGCCGATTTCCGGTTTCGATTGATTACCATCGCCCTCACCGCGTGTCCATTAGGACCGTCGATCCGGACTCTTGCTAAAACCACCCAGTCCCACAACCAGAAGGATCAAGGCTAGAAGCAGGAAGCTTATCATCGAAAGATCCATTCGGTCGTGAAGCGAGCTAGGGAACCAACTGTATGCTTTTGCATCAAGCATCGAGATTAACCCTGGTTGGAAATTCATGAAGGAAATCAGCACCGCTGCAATCGCACCACCTGCGATGTAACCCGAACTGAGCAACATCGCTGGGCTCGAATCATCTTCTGCTGTCTGAGACTTACGGTAGCGATCTATCACCCAACGAACCGCACCACCTACAAAAATCGGGGTCGATGCTGCTAAAGGCAAATACACACCGACCGCGAACGGCAAACTCGCAACGCCGCTGAGCTCCAGCGTTACCGCAATCAACACACCAATCAACACTAAACTCCAAGGCAATCGTCGATCTAGGATTCCGTCGATGATCAACTGCATCAGCACCGTCTTGGGCGCATCGAACTTGTTCTTCGTTACATCATTACCAAAATCATCTTCTTTCAGTCGCCCGTTGATCGCAGGGTCGACCAAGTAGACTGGCGTGCCATTGCCATCCAACAAGTATCGACCAGGTGGGACATCCTGATCGATCTCGGCTCTCCCCAAATTCAAAACAAAATACTCAGTCTTATCCGTTGCGTAAGGCCCGGAATGAACCGTATCTTTCGCCAACCCATCAGTCGGCAACCTGACTTGCGAAAACTCTTTGACCGCATTCTTGCTGTATGTGGAGTTCGCCTCATTCATCGCTAAGAGAACTAACCCCACGACCAATGCACTCGTCAGTGCTCCGATCAAAATCGCAATTTGCTGCGACCTCGGAGTCGCCCCTACCAAATGCCCCGTCTTCAACGCTTGTGCTGTACTCCCACCGTTCGACGATGCAATGCAAACCACGCCAGCAATAGTCAAAGCCGTAAGCTTGATTTCCTTGTTGATCTCCAACAAACCGGAGCTTCCAAGCCCTAAAAGAATCAAACAAGTCAACAACAGCGTTGCTACAGTCATACCTGAAATGGGATTCGACGAAGAACCAATTTCCCCTGTCAGACGCGAAGCCACCGTCACAAACAAAAACCCGAAGACGACGATCATCAGCGCCGCTACAAATCCAGTGAATCCAAACCCAAGTCCAAGCTGGGGGACCATCATCAAAGCCAGCACTAAGATCAAGCTTCCCGAAAACACCAACCCAAGCGGCAGATCAAGCTCGGTGCGTTTGACCTGAACGCCGCTTCCGCTCGACTTGGCAGTTAAATCGCGAAAGCTCGTAATCATTGCCCCTATGATCACCGGCATCGCTTTGAGCATGCTCAAAATCCCACCGGCCGCCACAGCTCCCGCACCGATGTACAAAATATAGTTGTTTCTTATCTGATCCTCCCCCATGTCTCGGATCAATTGCGTGCCGGGTGCGACTGGAGTCTCCAGCGAATCGCCGAAATAGACGATCAAAGGACTGATCACCAGATAAGCCAATACGCCACCGGCAACCATGATACTTGCGATCCTCGGACCGATGATGTAACCGACACCGAGCAAGCTCGGTGAAAGCTCCATCGAGAGTGATGCACCTTTTAAACCAATCACTTTTTGAAGCGAAAGCTTGGCAAAATCTCCCCAAAGATGAACCGCTTGCATCAGAAACTGATACGCAAAACCGATTCCGAAACCAGAAAAGACAAACTTCGCCGTCGAACCACCCTTCTCTCCGGCGATCAAGACTTCCGCACAAGCCCTACCCTCGGGAAACGTGAGTTTATCGTGCTGCTGGACGATGAATGACTGACGCAAAGGGATCATTAGCAAAATCCCCAGCAAGCCACCGAAGACACTGATAGTCATCACCCTGACCACGTCGATATCGAAACCGAGCAAGAGCAGGGCGGGCATAATCAGCCCCACAGCAAAAGCCAATGACTCACCAGCGGATCCGGTTGTCTGCACGATGTTGTTCTCAAGAATCGTAGTCTTGCGAACCCCAGTGATATTGCTGATCGCGCGAAACAACGTGATCGACAGAACGGCGACGGGGATCGATGCCGAGACGGTCAACCCAACCTTGAGCACCAAATACATCGACGAAGCACCGAAGATGATTCCCAACAAAGCCCCCATCACGATGGGGAACCAAGTCAGTTCCGGGATACTTTGGTCTTCTGAAATAAATGGCTTATGAACTTCGTCTGTCATGGTTTATCCACGTTCAATTAGTCGATCCCGTGCATCATTTTTCGAATTTTCGGCGTGATCAACCAGATAAGTAACCCGGAAAGGATCGGAATGACGGTATAGATCAGGAAGAATACTTTCAGACCATAACGTTCCGAGATCGGATCGATATAGCTACCGGT
>CAIJIZ010000042.1 GCA_903820735.1 uncultured Pirellula sp. | reverse complement strand
GGCGATTTGCGAAATGCGTTCCGAAGATTTCGACGCTGTATTGCTGCCGGGGGGATTTATGCCCGATCGGTTGCGAAGATTGCCCAAGGTAAAAGAGCTCATCGCCGAATTCTCTCGGGACAACAAGTGCGTGGCTGCGATTTGCCACGGTGGTTGGCTAGCGATTTCCGCCAACGTGTATCGAGGGGTGCGCGTGACCGGATCGCCCGGTATCAAGGATGACTTGGAGAACGCTGGCGCGATTTGGGTCGATGCCCCTGTCGTGGTCGATCGCCATTTCGTATCAAGCCGCAAACCGGATGATCTACCGTGGTTTGCGGCGGCGATGATCCAAGTAATCGCGGGTGCTTAGGGGTAAAGCGAATGGCTTCCATGGTTCGGTTCCTTCAAATCAGCGATACGCACTGGTCGTTCGATCCGCTTTCGCTCCCAAGTTGCCAACAGCAGATCGATACCGCAAAGCGATTCGAGTCGCTTTGCAAATGGATCGAATCGCTTCGAGATCCGATCGACTTCATTGTTCACACGGGGGATTGGGTGCATCGAGGCCATGTCGCTGGCGACTCCGGTGATTCGACGCGCAGAGTCTGGGAGCTTGCTCAACGACTAGGTTTCCCAGTTCTCACCGCAGTTGGAAATCACGATCACCGTTCGGTTCTCCGCGAGTGTCTTGTGAATTCAATTGCACAGATTTCGGGGAATGCCACGGTTACCTCTCCCGATGAAATGGGTCCTACTCTCCTTGGAATATCGGATGGAGAGCCGCTCAAACTCTTGTGTGGAGCCGACACATCGGTCGAAGACGATCGATTGTGTTATCGTTTTTCATGCAAGGGGCAAGATTTCCTTGTGCTCGACGCGCGTGACTCGCAGTCGATTGACCCAAGAGGACGACTCGATACGGATCAATTGAGCGCTCTCGAAAGATACTTTGCAAGCTCTACTAATTCTTGTACGGTCTTTCTACACTACCCACCCATCGAGCTCGATTGCCAATGGATCGATCGCACCATGTGCGTCGAGAATGGCGGGGAGCTTCATTCGCTGTTTCGGAAATACCGCGACCGCGTACGTGGAGTGTTCTTCGGGCATATTCACCGTCCTATCTCGGCAATGGTCGATGGGGTGTTGTATGCAAGTTGCGGAAGTTCCGCGATGCATTTCCCAAACTTTCCCTCGCTTAGCGAAGTGGAGTTCGAGGCTGATCCATTGGCATTCGCAAACTATGTTACTATTGGGGTGAAGAGTGTCTTGATTAAACCTCAATGGGTAGAAACATCACGATGAGCAGCAATGCGCTGCCGTATCGTCGACAAGGAAACAACATTGGATTTTAGAATGCGGTTTGGTAGGCCATGCCGGTTCGTCGGGGATACCTGAGACTGCTGGAGAAATTGATGGAAGTTCAAACGCGGGGCGAGAAGAAGCAAATCGAGAGCTCTGGGCCGAGCGGTTGGAAGGCTTGGGGCCAACTGGTTCGGATTCCAAATACGTTTACGAGCAGTGCCGATGTGCTTGCAGGTATGTGTCTGGGAATCGCTGGTGATTCATTCTTAAATCATCCAGTTTCCGCCGTGCTTGGGGCGTTGGCATCGATCGCCTTCTACTGGGGGGGGATGGCTCTGAATGACGTTGTCGATGTCGATGAAGATCGGCTACACAATCGCCCTGGGCCATTGGTTCGTGGTGTGATCGATGTCGGTGTAGCCAAGGGGGCGACCGCCGGCTTATTCCTCCTCGGAGCGGTCCTTGCATGCCTTTCGGGATTCTTGATTCATGGACAATGGCAGTTTGTACTTTCGATCGCTGCGACACTTGTGTTTACGATCATCGGATACGATGTTTGGTTTAAAAAAACGCCACTGGCACCGATGTTGATGGGTGCTTGTCGATCGTTGAACATGCTCCTTGGAGTGGCGATCATCACAGGGGACACAGCAAGCAGCGTGCCTCTTGCTGTCTGGGGGTTCGCGGCAGCGTTTGGTGTCTACGTCATGGGCTTTACCATCGCGGCTCGTAAAGAGTTCCTCAGCGAGCAATCGCGAGGGCGATTGGGGCTTGGGTGGGGCGTCGCTGCAATGGGGATAGCTGGTATCTCTTTTGTGATGTGGAAATACCCTTCGCCCCGAATCGAGCGATTGGTAGCGACGCGTGGAGACTTTGCTCGGTGGTTTTTCCCAGCGCTCTTCTGGATACTGTCGTTCCCGGTGTTTCGCCGGGCGTGGGTTTCTTATCAGTCGTTGCGGGGACCTGACCTCGGTGCCGCGATAAGACAAGCCATCGTGCAAATACTTTTCATCGATGCGGTCTTGGCTTTAGTATACGCTGGGCCGATGGCGGGTTTGCTCATCGCTGCTCTGGTCGTCCCGACCTTGATGTTGAGCCGGATGTTTCGCTCCACCTAAGGATATGGCTTAAGGGATATGGAAATGGCTTGGACTCGTTCCACTTGGATTCTCTGCGTCGCCTTGTTTTTTGCTGCATGGGTTTGGTCGTTTGCTGTTCCTGTTGGACTTTTCGCGGTTAACCATGCCGACCAGTACCAATGGTTTGAGTCCAAAATTCGTCCGGCGTTGCATACGTACTGTTTGGAGTGTCATCATCAAGGCAAGTCCAATGGTTCATTGGCATTGGACTCTCGGATGGGATGGACTATCGGAGGGGACTCGGGCACAGCGATCGTTCCAGGGGATCCTCAAGGAAGCTTGCTTTACCGCGCGATGGCGCACTTGGAAAGCGGTTTGGAAATGCCATCGAAGGGGCCGAAAGTTCCTGAGGATGTGTTGAAAGCATTCGAGGTGTGGATCTTGGACGGCGCGCCTGATCCCCGCGATGAACCTGAAAGCTTTGATGACAACGCGTCGAGCAACTGGGATGCACAGGTGAGAGAACGTTCGAAATGGTGGGCTTGGAATCCGCCCGTCGAGCACGGCAAGCGGCGGTCAGGAAGCTTGGAGTCGAGCGATGCAGGGAGTGAGGCTAGGAATGGGAGCTGGATTGATGAATGGATCGACGAAGCATTGCAAAGTAAAGGGATTGCCCCTTCGCAAATTGCCGATCCTGTTTCATTGATTCGCCGACTGAGTTTCACTTTGCGTGGTTTGCCTCCGACCATTGAGGAAGTTCGGGAATATGTACCGAGATTGGCAGATGCTCTCACGCATGAAGCGGCTTGGCGGGAACTTGTCGATCGGATGCTCGATTCCCGAGAGTATGCTGAGCATTGGGGAAGGCATTGGCTCGATATTGTTCGGTATGCGGAAACGCATGGATCGGAAGACGATGCATATTTGCCCTTCGCTTATCGATACCGTGATTATGTGATTCGCGCTTTTGAAAGGGATGTACCACTCGATCGCTTGATCCAAGAACATATCGCGGGGGATTTGATCACACCGCGTTTCGATCCGAAGCTTGGGTTTAATGAAGCATTGGTCGGTGTGTGTTTTTATCGGTTGGTGGAATTCAATCAGACCCCGGTCGATGTCAAGCGCGAAGAGATCGCCGTGATCGATAGTCAAATTGATGCCATGAGCAAGGCGTTTCAGGGGATGACGATATCCTGTGCGCGTTGCCATGATCACAAATTTGATCCGATTTCTGATGAAGACTATTACGCGCTTTATGGAGTTCTTCGTAGCACGCGAACAGCGATGTTGCCATTGGAGGATTCGGAAAAGAGCAAACCCCTGTTCAGTAGCCTACAGCAGGAGCAATCGTCGATCAGTGATGCTACTTTACAAAATTACATAAGTCAGGTTCCGCAATGGAAAGACGCCGTCTCTAAGGCTCTTTTGTGGATTCGTTCGCAATCCCAGGAAGGTGCGAAATGGGAAGATCGCAAATGGGAAGAGATCGCAGCGACACTTCCTGAGGATCGTTGGACAAGGTTATTAGCGCGATGGAAGTGGAGGCCGAGAGAAACGCCCAGTGAGGCTCTCGCTCAATGGTTGCTCGCTACCGATTCCCCGGTCGTAGACCAAAAGGTACTACGCGAAGCTATCGGCAAGGAGCAATCCGAACGCCAATCACAATGGATGAGCTTAGTGCAATCATCCAATGCGAAAGAGGGCCAGGGGGATGTACAGGGTGTGAAGATTCTTTTCGATCTAGATCGAGACGAGTTCCAGGGGTGGAGAGTAACGGGTTATGGAATGCCTGAAGAATTGATAGACGCCCGTGAGTCAGCCAATGGAGCGGAGTTAGCCAATGGATTGGATTTAGCTAGTGGCGCGGAGTTAGCAAAAGTAAAGGAGGCTGGCCCAAAGGGTGTATTGCCGACTCGCTGGTCGGTGCTTGGTCAGTCCTCATTCCCTTTGGTTCGGTTATTGGAAGGTGGTTATCACAGCAACATGTACACCGACCGTGCCAGCGGTAGCCTTCGATCCCCCGACTTCGTTATTGATACTGACCAAATCTCGATGTACTGCAGGGGCACTGCTGATGCGAGAGCAAGGTTAGTGATCGAAAACTTCCAAGGCGATTCATTGTTGTTCTCGACGTTGAACCCCACTCTATCCTCCGATGCGCCACGATGGGTCACGATGCAAATTCGACCTCAGTGGAAGGGATTACGAGCGCACATCGAGTTCTTGACCCGCGATGCGAAACCGTATTTGGGGGTGGTCAAGGATCCTGCGGTATTAGAAAGAAGCGATGGACGATCTAGTTTCGGAGTGCAATTGGTCGTCGGGCACCCATCGGGCCATAGGCTACCTACTCCCGGACGAGTTCTTGGGGATTGGTTAACGGGTGACGATCCGAATGCAGATGGCTTGGATAGGATGCTCGGTAGCGTGCAAGGTTCCTTGGAGCGGCTCTTAGAAGGACGCGGAAGCGTTCACGATGCGCGGTGGATCAACACTTGGATTGATTCCGGGGTGTTTGTGTCGTCGGATGAGAATTTTTCTAATGGTCGTGAAGCGGTTGTAAACTACCGGTCTGAGGAGTCGAAGATCCCTGTTCCGCATTGGGTCCCTGGGGTTGTTGAAGATCGTTTAGCGGTTGAGCAAGCTTGGTTGCCTCGCGGAGACCATAAGAAACCAGAAGGGTTAGTTCCAAGGAGTTATTTGAAAATACTCAACTCGACGACTGGTCGTTACGCTGGGGTGGAGAGTGGAAGATTGCAACTTGCGTTGGAGATCACCGACAAGGGCAATCCCCTGACAGCTCGAGTGATGGCGAATCGTATTTGGTATTGGTTGGTCGGAGAGGGGCTTGTCTCGACGGTTGATAATTTCGGTCGAATGGGAGAGGAGCCAAGTCATCCGGAGTTGTTGGATGAGTTAGCGTTGGAGTTGATCGATAGCAGGTGGTCGACAAAGGAGCTGATTCGTCGGATTGTCTACTCGAAGTTTTGGCGGCGTTCATCTGCTGCGAGTGAATCATCGATACAGATCGATCCTGCGAACCGGTTTTTATCCCATGCAAATCTTCGGCGACTTGAGGCGGAATCGATTCGCGATAGCATGATTTGGGTAACAGGTAAGTTACGGCGACCCGATGGGGGATTAGCAACTCGCAACTACTATAAGACCGTGATGGAGCCGAATAAGCAGTCACCTCCGGGACCGATCGATGGGGAGATGCGCAGATCCATTTACTTGGAGGTACGACGGAACTTCCCAGACGATTTTCTTATGGTTTTCGATCAGCCGAAACCTGCGTTCACTGTTGGGAAACGTTATGTGACAAACGGTCCGGCGCAGAGTTTGATGATGCTCAATGATGCCATGGTGATTGGATTTGCCGAAGGGTGGTCCAAACGGATCGCGGGAACGACAAGTGATTCTCAAACACGGATCGAGCGAATGTTTGAGGACTGGTTGAGTCGTTCTCCAACACCGGAGGAGATTGCTGAAGCTATGCAGATAATTCAGGGGATGGAAGCACAGGTTGGGGAAGAGCGGGCTTGGGCAAATTTTGCTCTAGCGTTATTCAACATCAAAGAAGGGATGTTCGTCCGATGATTCGATCTGGAGTATTGCCTGATAGGATTTCAAGACGTCAAGCGTTGCAACGTTCCGGTTTGGGGATGAGCTGGTTGGCATGTGCATCGATGCTTTCAGAATCAAGTGCATCCGATGGGGAAGCTGGGAATCATCATCAGGCCACGGCGGATCGTGTACTGTTTTTATTTATGGATGGGGGGCCGTCGCAGGTCGATACGTTTGATCCCAAGCCGCAGTTGAAGGAATACGATGGCAAGCCGTTTCCTGCATCGATCGATGCGACCCAGTTCGACCAGAACGGGAAGTGTTTCGCCAGTCCGTTTCGGTTCCAAAAGTATGGTGATTCCGGGCTAGAGATCAGCGAATTGTTCCCTCACTTATCGAAGTATGCGGACGATTTATGCGTTATTCGTTCGATGAAGAGTGAGTTTGCCGAGCATTCGCAAGCGTGCATGTATTTGCATACGGGGTTTGCAGCGCAAGGGCGACCATCGATGGGGGCTTGGCTCGGTTACGGGTTAGGGACTGAGAACAAGCAACTCCCTAGTTATGTAGTGGTGCATGGAGGGCTTTTGCCAATCGGAGGACCAGAGAATTTTTCGAGTGCCTTTTTACCGGCAGTCTATTCGGGATCGATTTTTGACTCGTTCAGTGGCGGGGAGTTGGTTCGAAACATTACGCCGGGAGTAGATGTTGGTAGCCAACGAGAGTTATTGAATTACTTGAATCGCGAAGATCAGCGGTTTTTGTCACAGCAACCAGCACAAAGCCGTGAATTTCAGATGATTGAATCGGCGATCAAGAGTTACGAGACGGCCGGCAAGATGCAGACGTCTGTTCCGGAATTAGCAGATTTTTCAGGTGAGTCGGCAGAGTTGCTCGGTCGTTATGGAGTGACATCGAAAGATCCTTTGACTGCGCAGTACGCTAAGGAATGTGTACTGGCGCGCAGGCTCCTAGAGCGTGGAGTTCGCTACGTCGAAGTTACCTGTGTTAAAGGGGTGCGATTTATTGCACCATGGGATGATCATGACAACTTAGAGGGAGGCCATCGACGCAATGCGAGTGTAGTCGACCAACCGATCGCAGCGTTGCTCGGAGATCTTAAAGATCGAGGACTACTTGAACGCACCTTGGTGGTATTCGCAGGGGAATTCGGTCGAACACCTTTCGCGCAAGGAGGGAAAGGCAGAGATCACAACCCACAAGGATTCAGTATTTGGTTGGCTGGAGGAGGAGTTCGCGGCGGGATGGCTTATGGGGCCACCGATGCGTTTGGATATCGCGCTGTCGAAAATGTTGTCAGTATGCATGACTTGCATGCAACGATTTTGCATGCACTAGGCATTGATCACGAGCGACTTACTTATCGTTGGGGAGGAAGAGATTTTCGGTTGACGGATGTTCACGGGCGAGTGGTTCGCGAAGTGTTGAAACAAGTGTAGGTCTTTTGTTTTATCGAGCGGTCCAACCACCGTCGACGACGAGCATGCTGCCCGTGGTGAAACTGCTTGCAGGGCTGCAGAGGTAAATCGCAGCACCTTGGATCTCTCGCAATTGCCCCCAGCGGTTCATCGCTGTTGCACCCACTATATTCGTTTTCGCATCCGGTGTTTCCGAGATTGGCATATTCATTTCTGTGAGAAACGGGCCAGGGCAAATGGCATTGCAAGTGATATTCCACGGTGCGAACTCTAGGGCCATCGCTCGAGTCATCTGTACTATTGCACCTTTGCTAGATGTGTAAGGGGTTCGGTTTGCAAGGCCCACCAATCCCAAGGTACTTGCGACATTGACGATGCGTCCGTATCGCTGTTCTTTCATGCTTGGGATAAAAGCTCGGGTCATCAGCCAAGGGCCTTCAACGTTAGTCCTTAGAACGCGCTGGAATTCCTCGTGGCTCAGTTCGTCGATGGGGCCGCGAATATTGATTCCGGCATTGTTGATCAAGATCGATGGAGTATTGCATTCCGATAAGCAATAGTCCTTGAGTTGCTCGATTTGTGTCGCATCCGTAACGTCCGCTTGGAAGCCACGTGCGTCGACACCGAAGGAGTCTCGCAAGATTTGGGCTTTGGTTTCAACCTCCGACGCATGGCGACTTACGAGCAACAGATTGGCTCCGGCACTTGCTAGTCCATGCGCCATGGCCCAGCCTAGTCCTTTGCTGCCACCTGTGACCACGGCCCAAAATCCGGTAATTTTGAACTGCTCAATTCCTGGGAGTTCTTTAGAGTGTTGCATCATTCTTGTTCGTTGTTTGAGATTAAAGTCGATGTTTTACCAAGCGTGATCCGTTGGTTCTATCGGGCATCGCATGGCTTGGATTGCAGCAAAGAGCTCATGGACAGCCCATGACAGGTCGTTGCCCGGTAGGAGATAACGAGGGCCGGGAACAGGCCGATGGGATGGTTGAGGCGTATGTGTTGGATCGCGATGCGCGGGTTGTAGACCAAGCATCATCGCCCAAGGTGCTGAGTAGTCTTCCCATTGAATGGATTCAGGGTCCGGGGTTTCAACGCAAGCGATCCGCAGATCGGCAGTAGCATCGATTGATTGGACCCACTGGTCGGGTGAGGGTGTGTGTGTGATCCTCACCACATTCGAAAGTGGCTCGCTGGATTCGCTTAGAAGTTTGCTAATGCCGTCGGTAAGTGGAATTGAATTGCAACCGATCGCTAAAACTGGGCGAGAAGGGTTACTAAGGATGTTGGAAAGATGGTCAGCAAGTTTCTTAATCGACCATTGGGAGACGGGATCGACTAGATCGGGGGCGATATCGAGGGCTGGTTGCAAGACAAACGATCGCATGCACATTCGAGGATGCGGGATTTTAAGGTGAGGGGTCCATAGGGATGTGGACTCGTGGAGGATCAAATCGATATCGATTCGACGCGATTCCCAGCGTTGATTGCGTTGGCGACCGAGGTCAGACTCAATCCTTTGAATGGTTTTCCAGAGTTGCCAGACGGACAGGTTGTGGTCGACACGAACCATTGCATTGAGAAAGTCACCTTGGCCCGTCGGGCCGCCGACGGGGGGAGTGCGATAAATGCGGCTGAAGCGAGGATTCGCATCCGGAAGCGCTTCGCGGATCAACCGTCCGGCCGACCGCATCGTTTCTAGAACGTTCCCAAGATTTGCACCGAGGCTGATCAACGAACTCGGCATAGGAAATCGTCAGCCGCAAACTCAGCGGTCGGTGCTTGGCGAGAGGGAACTAATGGCGATACAGTACTGGTGGCGAAAGTATCTATCAGGATAGTGTCGGACAATTTTCCGAGTTTACTTCGCAACTTCTAAGTTGTCGACATACCAGTGAACTTCTGGTTTCGAGTCGTAGCGGCCTGCATCTTTCCTCGCATAGACGAAGTAATTTGGGGGGTTGGTCTGTCCGTCATCTCGATACTTAAGTTTGTAGGTGTAGCCAACGGTGCCAAGCGATTCACCATCGATCGATACGAAAGTCCATTTAGCTGGGCTGCGACGGTTTTGAATTTCGACGTGGGCGGAGTCTTCGCGGAGTCGTTTCTTTGCTCGTTGAAGTTCCGTTTCGGGTTGGACGAAGGAGGGTGGTTTATCGCCATCAAATTGGAAACCGACCAAATAGAAGACAGCATCGAGATCTTTGCGCGACAGCGAGTCGAGGTATTTTTCGGCGACGGTTCGAGCTTGTGCCAATTCGTAGTTGGTGTGGAAGTACCGCAAGAAAAGTCCCCAGGAGAGGACCGTTACTCCCACGATGACGGCTAGGACGCCAAGAGCACGGGAAAGAAAGCTTAGGTGGAACCGCTCGGAGAAAAGTAATGCGTAGACACCGAAGAGGCTACCGAGAATTGCCAATGGGAGGGTTTGGACGTAACCGAGTGAAAAGATGCCGACAAGAGACATCAGGAATCCGACGAGTGCAATGGCGGAAAACGCGGTGGAATCGGTACCTTCATCCGATTCCGAGGAAAATTGTCGATCGATCGGCTCCATGGAAGTCTTTCGGAAATTAGACAGCTTGATTGTAAGTTGGTTGTGAAACGAGAACGAAGCATTATTGGTACGATGTTCCGTGTCAGTTGGTTCAATGCGATGTGCTAGCGGTGGTGAGCTTAGCTGTCGTTTTTTGGCGAATCCGTGGTGGGCGATGGAGGGGTGGGGGATGGTTTTGTGGATCGGCCGGCTTTCTCAAGGGCTTGTTTGAGCAGGAATTCGATTTGTGAATTCATACTCCGCAGATCATCTTCGGCCCATCGGCGAAGCGCGTCGAGGGTTTCCGGTTGCAATCGGAGCAGGAAGGAGTCTCGTTTGGACACTTCGCAAAAACCTTGACCTTTCGAAAGGGAATCGCCCAGTGTGCTCGGGGGGCTATTCCATTTCAATTTCTTGGATTTCTAGAAAAACGACTAGCCGTTGTACAGAGTTCCGGTGTTGACCACGGGTTGAGCGTGCCGGTCGCTACATAGAACGACAAGGAGGTTGGAGACCATCGCTGCGCGGCGTTCATCGTCTAATTCGACGATCTTGTCGCGGCTGAGGTGTTCGAGAGCCTGTTGCACCATGCCGACGGCACCTTCGACGATTTTTGCCCGGGCCGCGACCACCGCGCTCGCTTGTTGACGTTGAAGCATGGCTGCGGCGATTTCCGGAGCATAAGCAAGATGGCTGATCCTCGCTTCGATGACTTCGACGCCGGCTGTTTCGAGTCGTTCTTGGATGTCGTCTTTGAGCTGATCGCTGATCTCTTCGGTGGAACCTCGCAGCGAAACTTCGTGATCTTCGCTGTCGTACGGGTGTCTCGACGCAAGTACACGAAGGGCTGATTCGCTTTGTACGCCGACGAAATCTTCGTAGTCGTCGACTTCAAACATCGCTTCTGCGGTGTTGACTACCTTCCAAACAACTACAGCAGAGATCTCGATGGGATTTCCGTCACGATCGTTGACTTTCGAAGGTCTTCCGTGCGTCCGCGATTTGGCTTGGACGATCACTCCCGCTTCGTTTTTCTTTTCCCCGACGTTGGTCGATCCGGTTTCAAAGTTGCGAACTCTCAGTGAGATCTTCTTTTTCGAAAAGAACGGATTTACCCAGTGAAAACCTGATTCCGTAACCGTTCCTTCGTAGTTGCCGAAGAGGAGTAACACACGGGCATCGTTGGGTTGAACGGCCATGAAGCCGAAGAGCGTGATAAACGCTGTAATTCCCGCGATGGCTGCGAACAGTACGAAGAGCCCGCCCGCAGGACTACGCAAGGTGATGCCGTATACAGCGAGCAAAGGGGAACCTACAAGCATCAGCAGAGCGATAACAAGGACTGGCCAACCGCTACCGGTTCGGTATTGCTTTTCCTGAATGCTGTCGTGAGGTTTTGAGGTTGGGGTTGGTTTCGCAAGGCTACTCATCGTGTTGTTCCTGAAAAGAGGTATCGCGCTTTTTGGATCGAGGTCTCGATCGGACGTTGATCCGCATTGCTTCCTTGATTGCAGTATATCGAAGTGATATCACTTTGCAATCCCTGTGGAATCATTGGCTTGTTTCCGTTTCAAATTAGGCGCGGGGTGGTGCAATTTTTTTCGGAAATGGGGACAATTGCAGTTCGGTAGCGACCTGGATTGAAGGTCGGTT
>CAIJIZ010000041.1 GCA_903820735.1 uncultured Pirellula sp. | reverse complement strand
TCTCTGCGCCTCTGTGTCTCTGTGTTTTAACCCGACCGCGCACCGGATCCCGCGCGGTAATTGGAAACACAGAGTCACAGAGAACACGGAGAAGTCCCCCTGTCTGTCTTCAATTGTTCTTATCTCTGCGCCTCTGTGTCTCTGTGTTTTAACCCGACCGCGCACCGGATCCCGCGCGGTAATTGGAAACACAGAGTCACAGAGAACACGGAGAAGTCCCCCTTGCTGTCTTGATTTGTTCTTTTCTCTGCGCCTCTGTGTCTCTGTGTTTTAACCCGACCGCGCACCCGGATCCCGCGCGGTAATTGGAAACACAGAGTCACAGAGAACACGGAGAAGTCCCCCTTGCTGTCTTCAATTGTTCTTATCTCTGCGCCTCTGTGTCTCTGTGTTTCAACCCGACCGCGCACCCGGATCCCTCACGGTAAGTAACTAAACGAAAAAACCGCAGGGTTTGAGCCTGCGGTTTGGTGTTTGCTTTTGTATTGTGAAGCAACGACTAGTTGCTGGCGGCTGGAACCACCCAGACCTTCAAATCGGTGGTGACTTCTGGATGAAGCTGAATCTTGACTGTGTAAAGCCCAAGTTCCTTGAGAACCCCATCAAGCTTGACGTTGTCAGGTCCAACTTGGTAACCGTTTGCTCGGAGTGCAGCAACGATTTCCGCCGACCCAACGCTACCGTAAAGGTGACCTTCTTCGTTCGCATTCGCTTCGACATTGATCGATTGCTTGCCAATCTGATCAGCTTGACTTCGCAAGTCCGACAACCGCTTGCGCTCGAGTTCGAGCAGCTTCGCTCGGTGCTTCTCCACCATTCGCTTGTGGTGCTCGTTGGAGATGATCGCCAAGCCTTCTGGCAGCAAATAGTTGTTTGCATGTCCAGGCTTTACTTCGACAATCTCACCGGCTTTGCCAAGATGCTCCACGTTCTGGATGAGCATAAGCTGGATGCCGCCATTAGGGCCTTTTGGCAAACGGGGGAATCGAGGTGTACGCTTCTTGGTGGCTTTGGTCGTGGTCATGATGAATGGTGAAGATACAGTTTTTAAGGATTTCCGTAGCCACTCGGCTAGGGAGGGCCCAATGTTATATCGGGAGAATCGAGATTTTAGAAGGGCATTTCTTCGTCGTTATAGACAGGTTCTTCGTGGATTTCTGGGTGAGAGACTTCCCCAGGCCCCGCGCCGTAACCGTTTGGATCGGCAAAACGACTCGGTGCGGCTTGCCCGCTGACCTGCGGCGCGGACGCGGATTTCGCTCGCTGAGGTGCCCCTTCCTTGCCGGAGAGAAACTGCATGCGGTCGGCAATTACATAGAGCTTTGAACGCTTCTGCCCATCCTTCTCCCATGTGTCTTGCTTGAGCCTTCCCTCGACAAAAATCGGGGATCCCTTGGAAAGGTACTCCCCGACGAGCTCTGCCATCCTGCCGAAAAAGGTGACATCGACGAAAGTCGTCTCGTCGACCCACTCGCCAGCCGCATTCTTGCGTCGGTCATTGACGGCAATTGCGTTCTGGCAGACGGCAAGCTTGGTGTTGGTGGTATGTCTGATCTCGATATCGCGGGTTAGGTTTCCGATCAAGATGACGCGGTTGTAGCTTGCCATGTTTGCTCTCCGAGGGAAAATCGTTGGCGGGAGAAGATTATCGATGGGTGCTAATTTTAACAGTCGCCCAAGATATTGCGCGGATTTGGTCAGTTTTCGTTAGAAATAATTCGGCCGTGAAAAACCCGATCTTCAAAAATCCAATCCTCAAAAAACAAAGAGCCCGCTGAAAGCAGGCCCTTTTTGATTTCCTGAGTAGATGCTGAGCATCGTTGCGACAAGAGATTTACTCTTCGTCGGTTCCAACTTCTTCTTCTTCCTCTTCTTCTTCGGCGCCGACTGCAGCACCGACGACACCGCGTTCGATTTGGTCGATTGGAACGACCACTTTTTCTTGAGCGTGCGCCACGAGTGCATCGACAAGTCTAGCGTCGAGACGGGTGAAGAGGAAACGCAAGAGGCTTTCGTTGAGTTGGCAGGTTCGATTGATTTCCTTGAGCTTCAACGTATCGAGCTTGAAAATCACCAACCAGTAAGTTCCTTTGTTGTGTCCATCGATTGGAAACGCGAGCCGTTGCTCGGCCCAAAGTCGGCTTACGAGGATCTCGCCACCGGCGTTGGTGATCATGTCCTGGACGGTTGCAGCGACTCCACCTGGATCGCGTGCATAGTGATTGCTATCGAACAGAAACAGACATTCGTAATTTGCAGTGGCCAACGTAGTGCTCCTCAATCAGTTCAACTGGCTATTCTCAGGATTGCCGATTCTCTATTTTGAATTCAGTGTTTGAACGCGGTCTTTTCGTGTCTTAACTCTTGGAAACATTAAATCGATTCATGGCTTGGTCTACCCCGTCCTTCAACCAGCATCGCATGGCTAGCTCTGCTTGATAAAGTGCAGCATCGACCGTCTCGCGTTCCTTTTTACTGAATTTGCTGAGCACATACTGAGCGGTGTCAACATTTTCGGGGGTGGCATCGATACCGATACGCAACCTGGGAACATCTTGGGATCCGAAAGCTTTCAGGATGTCGTCGAGACCTTTTTGGCCGCCGCTCGATCCGCTCTTTCGTATCCGCAATTTTCCGAGTGGTAAGCTAAGGTCATCGCAAACCACAAGGACATTTTCGATTGTGACTTTGTAGAACCTTGCCGCCGGGCTTACTGCTCGACCGCTACAGTTCATATAAGTCATTGGCCACAGAAGGATCAAATCTTGATCTTCCAAACGGCCTCGAACCATCATCGACTCAAACTTTGATTGGACGGTCGGTGCACCCATGGCTTGGTGTAGCCGATGAAGTGCATCGAATCCAATATTGTGTCTTGTTTTTTCGTACGTCGAACCGGGATTCCCGAGCCCAACGATCATCCGCGGAGCGGAACCGGACATTAGTTCCCGGCGTCAGCCGCCTTCTCTTTGCGGATCAATTCGGGTTCACCGGCGGTCAGCGAAGTCTCAGGAGCATCGGCTCCGGAAGCCACAGCGACTTGGGCAACAACAATCGACCCTGGGGTTACGGCAACGGCACCTTCAGGCAACTTCAGTTCATTGACGTGAACAGCTTGGCCGAGTTGAAGGCTACCGATTTCGCAGGTAAGGTATTCGGGAATCTTCGCTGCTGGGCAACGAATTGTAATTTCGTGGGTGACGAAACGAAGCTGACCTGCAGCGGACATTGCGCCAGGAGCTTCGCCGTGCAAGTGCACAGGAACGGACACATCGACCATTTCGGTCTGCGAAACGCGAGCGAAGTCGACGTGGATGATGTAATCACCCATCGAACTCCACTGAACCGCTCGCAACAAAGCTGTGTCGTTCACATCGCCTCGGATGTTCACAAGCTTCGTACCGTGCTTGATCAACTTGTTGACTGTATCTAGGGAAACGGTCAAACAGACGTTTTCTTCGCCGTGACCGTAGAGAATTGCAGGAATAGACCCACTTTCGCGGATTTTGATCATCGCCCGCGAACCCTTAACATCCCGCTTTTGGACTTCAATCGTCTCAATCATGCTCTGCGCGTTCCAAATCTTAATGTACAACTCGCCTGACCGCGGCTTGCGGGGCCGCAGCACTTTGGACTGCAACCTGAGCTGACCGCAGCCTGCCTGGCAACGGCCTAGCGGCCTACTTGATTCTCAATCGGCCTCCAGCCGGGCCCCGGAGTATGACGATTTTAGAGAAGGATGCAAGTGCAAAATGTACTTGCGATTCCTGGGCTTCCCCCTATCCTTTGCTTAGAAGGTCGCTGCAACCGTTTTTTTCACCCCAATCGCTCCATTCGGATCGGCCCCCCGACTCCGTGTCGAAGCACCCGCAGTCCACCGATTTCCTTACCCCCCACGTTTCCCAAAGTTCCATGGCGAAAAAATCGACGTTTGAAACTATCGAGCCGGTCGGAGCTCGCGTTCTGGTGCTCAAAGACGAACCCAAACGGGAAACCAAAGGTGGGATCGCCCTCCCGGATGCTTCCGAAATCCCAACCATCACCGGCCGAATTGTCGCTATCAGTCGCCAAGTCGAACACGACGATGATATGCCCCTTCGGCAATACGACAAAATTATCTTCCACCCTAAAAGCGCTATCCCCGTCGATTTCGAACCCGACAACCAACTCTACGTCGTTCCTGTCGAAGACGTCGTAGCCGTGTTTCGAAAGAAATCCGGCCCAGATAAAAACTCGGATGCCGGGGAATAAGTTGCCGAGAAGTAAGTTGCTGGGGAATTAAGTCGCCCGGGAAGAAGATACCATGGCTCGGGAAAAAGTTACCGTCGCTCGGGAAGAACATACCGTGGGAATAAAATCGTTCGCGAAACGATGCGACTCGCTCGCCAAAGCAACCTTCCGTCTCGCAAAACGTCTTCTCGAGATTTCCGTACCAATGAGCTTACCGCTTCTGAGCTTACCGCTTCCATAAGGTTACCGAGCCGATGAGGTTACTGAACCGCACCCTTGCCGCATCCCGAATCGCCGCAGCCCGAATCGCCATCGCCCTTCTGACCATCTACTTCGCTACCATCTATCTGCCGCCAAACTCCACCTGCGCTCAATCCACCACGGAACCGGCAACTAAGTCCGAGCCGAGTTCGCAAAACACCCCGCCGACCAACCGTCCGAAAACCCTCGAAATCAAATTTGAACAAACCACCAACAAACCCTCCGGTAACGATCCGAACCGAATCCCCTCCGAGAACACCTCCGCACTGTCGTTGGACTCCCCGCTGATTGGTGAACTGGTCGTCGAGAACCCGAAATACGGAATGCTGATCCTGACCCCCGATGGGGAACTGGTCCCAATCTCCGGTAAAGAACCGATCGCTTCGATCACCGAGCTCGATCAAGCCATCGTGCCGACCGATGCTACGACGCTGGGCAATAAAGCACTGCAGTTCATGCCAGCCTCTGCCAAGTTGCTTCAGACGGATCACTTTGTGATTTGCTACGACACTTCGGAAACCTACGCTCGCTGGAACGCAAACCTCTACGAACGCATGTTCAAAGGAATGATGCGATTCTGGAAAGAGAAAGGACTCGAGCTTCACGAGCCTCGCTTCCCGCTCGTAGCGCTTATCTTTCGCAATCGCGAAGATTACGTGGCTTACTCTAAACGGGATTTTCGAGGTGGTGAGAACACCTTCGGTTACTACACGCAAACCACGAATCGACTTGCAACCTTCGACTTGACGGGGATCGAAGGGGTCTTGCCGCCAGGTGCGAAAGTCTCCCGAGAAGATTTGCTTTCGGAAATATTCTCGCGTCCCGAAGCCGAACGCCAAATCGCGACTATTCTGCACGAAGCTTGTCATCAAATCGCTTTCAACACCGGACTTCAAACACGTTTGGGGGACTACCCGAAATGGGTAAGCGAAGGGATCGCGACGTTCTTTGAAGCGACGGATTTGCGAAGCTCCTCAGGCTGGGCAGGAGCCGGCCGAGTCAATCAGTATAATTTGATCCAGCTGCGCCAGTATTCGCGAGCACGCTCCACCGATTCACTCAGATCTTTACTGATCCAAGACGATCGATTTCGCCAAGGTGACACATCTACCGCAGCTTATGCCGAAGGTTGGGGATTAACGTTTTACCTGTTGAAGCGCAAGCCCAAAGAATACGTGACATACTTGCGTCGACTCGGCGAACGACTCCCGGGTGATACTTCGGATCCCAAACGCCGACTCGACGATTTCTACGGGGCCTTTGGCGATGACCTAGAGAAACTCGATAAAGACTTTGTACGATTCATCGGGGGATTGCGCTAAGCCAGCATCTCGCCCAATGTAATTGCCTTTCATCGCTACCACTTCATTTAAACCCTTTGCTTCAGCCCCCATACCTTATATCCCCTTACCGTAAACTTGGCAAAAGCAACTTGGCCAAGCGAATCAATTATGGCGAATGCGAATCCATCGGCCGCTTCTAAAAAACCTCTGACACAACGCGATGCTTGGAAAGAGCTTCACTCGCACTACCAGAGAATCCGCCATACTCACCTTCGGGAACTCTTCGCCAACGACTCTGCACGGGGTGAACGGTTGGTTCAAAAGGGGGTCGGTATCTATTTAGACTACTCGAAGAATCGAATCGACGATGCGGTCTTGGGATTGCTCTTCGATCTCGCGGACCAATCGGGATTGAAGGAAGCGATCGAAGCGATGTTTCGCGGCGAACCGATCAACATCACCGAAAATCGCGCCGTGCTCCACACCGCTCTGCGCGCACCTCGCGATGCGGTCATTCTTGTCGACGGAAAAAACGTCGTTCCCGATGTTCATCAAGTCCTCGATCGCATGGAGCAATTCTGCGATTCGATTCGAAACGACTCGTGGAAAGGTCACACCGGCAAGCCGATTCGCAACATCGTAAATATCGGAATCGGCGGATCGGATCTCGGGCCCGTTATGGCATACGAAGCGCTCAAACACTACAGCGACCGAGATCGACGTTTCTTGTTCGTCTCAAATGTCGATGGGACGGATATCTCCGAAGCCGTCAAAGGCTTGGATCCCGCCGAAACACTCTTCATCGTGGCTTCGAAGACGTTTACAACACAAGAAACCATGACCAACGCACAGAGCGCTAAGAAATGGCTGCTCGATGGGTTAAACGGCAACATTGCAAACGGCAACATTGCAAACGGCGGCAGGGCAGGTGGGGTAAATGTGGTTGGAGATGAAGCGGTCGCCAAGCACTTTGTTGCCGTTTCGACGAATGCTGACAAAGTCTCTGAATTCGGGATCGATACGGCCAACATGTTCGGGTTCTGGGATTGGGTCGGTGGACGATACTCGATGGATTCCGCCATCGGACTCTCGACCATGTTGGCGATCGGGCCGACCGGCTTTCGTGAATTGCTCGAAGGCTTCCGTGAAATGGATGAGCACTTCCGCAATGAGCCTTGGCCAAGCAACCTGCCGGTCCTGATGGCACTCTTGGGGATCTGGAATGTGAATTTCTTACAAGCTCAAACGAACGCCGTGTTGCCATACGACCAGTACCTCAAGCGCTTCCCCGCTTACCTGCAACAACTGACGATGGAAAGCAATGGGAAACGAGTCACCCTCGATGGCTCTGTAGTGGATTACGAGACAGGAGCGATCTACTGGGGCGAACCCGGAACCAACGGTCAACACTCTTTCTATCAACTGATCCATCAAGGCACACGAATCATCCCGTGTGACTTTATCGCCTTCGCTCATTCGCTCAATCCGGTCGGACGCCATCACGACCTTTTAATGGCAAACGTGTTCGCGCAAGCTGAAGCGTTGGCGTTCGGCAAAACGGCAGAGGAAGTGCGCGGCGAAGGGACAGCCGAATGGCTTGTACCTCACCGTGTATTCGAAGGGAATAGACCCAGCAATATGCTCCTCTTGGATCGCTTGACCCCTTCTGCTCTTGGCAAGTTAGTCGCACTCTACGAGCATTTGGTTTTCGTTCAAGGAGTTATTTGGGGATTGGATTCTTTCGACCAATGGGGGGTCGAGCTAGGGAAAGTCCTCGCGCAGCGGATCGTTCCGGAGCTTGAGTCTGACCGTTCGCCGCAGCTCGAACACGACAGTTCCACCAATGGATTGATCCGCCGTTACCGCGATTTGCGCAGCAAGCCGACGAAGTAGGCTTTTCAGGTACTCGTTCGGATAGGAACGGTGCGGGCAAAGCTTGCCAATTATTTCGAAAGTAGGGCCGGTTGGTTTGGCCAAAGGGTAGGTGGTAGCCATTATCCTTGGGGAGTGGTAGCATTTGCGCCCATTGCCGATTAGACTCTCTGGGTCTCGTTGGAGCCCGGCGTACTGAAAAACGAGGTTGCGAAGCGGAGTTTTGGTTACCGCAGCGGGTTTGAACGGTCGATTTCCCCCCCACATTTCTCTCTTTTTGTGTCGTTTCTTCTATGAATACTACAACCCAAACATCGGGGCCTCTGGTCCCCAATGCCTACCGCTTGCTGTGGGCTGGTTTTATGGCGATTCTCGCTGCAGGGGTCGGTTTTGCGATCCGCGGCGGGATCTTGGACAACTGGAAGCAAGAGTTTGGTTTCAATGACCAACAGCTCGGCTCGATTACCGGAGCTGGACTTTCCGGATTTTGCTTCGGTATCATCATCGGTGGTTTGATCGTCGACAAGCTCGGCTACGGCAAGCTTGTGGTATTAGCTTTGATTGGCCATATCCTTTCGGCAGTGGTTACCTTTTCTGCCGGCCCAACGAACGCTTATAGCATGTTGTTCTGGGGTAGTTTCATTTTCGCGTATGCCAACGGGACGTTGGAAGCTGTCGCAAACCCGCTGGTAGCGACCGTGTTCCCCAACAACCGAACTCACTACTTGAATATCCTTCACGCCAGTTGGCCAGCCGGCTTGGTGATTGGATCCGCTTTGGGATGGGTCCTCGATGACCAACTCAAGCTTTCGTGGCAATTGCAATTGGCACTGTACCTCCTTCCTACGCTCGCTTACGCGTTCATGTTCTGGGGTCAACACTTTCCAAAGTCCGAAGCGGCTGCTTCGGGTACATCCTTTGCCGAAATGTACAAGTCGGTCGGTTTGCTCGGTTCGCTGGTCGCTTGCTATCTTCTCTCGTTGTTCTTCGCGGACATCATCAAACAGATTGCACCGAATGCTCCAGCGACATTGATCGGTTACGCCATCGGTGGTGTGCTCCTGATCGCTGCCGGTGCATTGACCAACTTCGCTATGGGCTCGACGATTCTCTTTGTCTTGTTCTTGACCCACGCATTGGTTGGTTCGGTCGAATTGGGAACAGACTCGTGGATCCAAAACATCACCGGTAACCTCTTCAGCTCCGGTGAAGGCAAGGCGTTGTTCCTTTGGACCTCAGCCATCATGTTCGGACTTCGATTCTGTGCGCATTGGATCGAGACCAAACTTAACCTTAAACCGATCGCGTTGCTGCTAGTCTGCTCCGTGATCGCTTTTATCGGTTTGAACCTTTCGAGCAACATGACCTCCTTCCCTGTGGCACTTCTTGCTCTGGGTGTCTACGCAGTTGGAAAAACCTTCTTCTGGCCAACGATGTTGGCAGTCGTCGGCGACCGATATCCGAAGTCGGGTGCGGTGGCGATGTCGATCATGGGTGGTATTGGAATGTTGTCTGCAGGTTTGATCGGTGGCCCAGGATTGGGATACGTTAAAGACCGCTTTGCGGGTGAAGCGATGCGACAAGTCGATGCTCAGATGGCCGAGCAGTTCAAAGCCGAAAATCCAAGTACTTTCTTGAACATCGGCTCGACTGCTGTTTACGGCCTTAATGGTAAGGCAGTTGAAGAAGCTCGCGCGGTGAAAGTCGCCGAACGAAGTGAAACCCAAGCGAAGCTCGTTACAGCCAGCGAGGAAGGGGATCGTAAAGCACTTCGAATCGACTCGTTCATTCCTGCGACGATGGCTTTGATCTACCTAGGACTTCTGTTCTACTACAAAGGTATCGGCGGATATCGACCACTTCGAATCGACGAAGAGCAGGTTTAGTTTTCGGAGCATGCAGGGAGTTTAGCGATCGCAGATGCGGCTGCCTGCTTGTGTTGATAGTACGTTAAAAAGATTCTTTGGACCGAACTGGCAAGCCCAGTCGGTCCTCGGTGGTGGCCGTTCTCAGGCCACTCTCTACCGCATCAGCGGAATGCCTGCCTCGATGGGTTATCCCATGCAGGGTTATTCTACGTTGGACCTTCTTGGCGGCGAACAAAGCGTTGTGCTTAAAGCCAGCCGTGGAGCGGATGGATTAACCCTCCAGCATATCCATCGTTATCAGCGGCTTCTATCCGTTAAGCTTGGAGCATGGGTCTCATCCCCTTTGAGCTGGCGAACGGGCGAGTCGGACGATACCGACACAGTACTAATCGACGAGGATGGAACCTGTTGGGAATGGATGCGATGGCTGCCCGGAAGTGTGATCGCACGTGTGGGCAAGGTCACCGAGCAGGAGTTGCGTTCGGTTGCAAAATGCCTTGGGGCTGTCCACAGGGAATCGGACCAATGGGGTTCTCGTATTCCCCTTGTTACAAGTAGCCATCCATGGACCAATGAAGGTACTTTTGTATTTGATCGCCAAAGCGAGACTTGCGACACACGGCTGGAAGACCGAGTACGGCGTCTTCGTCGCGTTGCGAAGGATGGTTGGTCTAAGGCCAAAGCGCAAGGAGAGAAGCTTGCGAGAGAGGCCGCTCAAGGCTTGGTGCCGACACAAGGCTCCAAGCTGATTGAAGACTTGAAGCCCGAGGAGAGTTTTGCGTTCAGGGGTGAAGTGTTACGCAACAAGTTGGAGTGGATTCTAAAGGGCCTTGAATCGCGAAGTGTGGAATGGATAAGACCACTTGAGCAACTCGCCGAGCGAGTTCATTGCAACGCGGCCAACGAGTGTGGTTGGGGACATGGGGATGCTTGGCGAGGGAACTGGCTTTTCGACGATCAGCAAGTCAGCGGCTTGATCGACTTTGGCCAAGCCGGATTTCGATGGAAGGGGTTCGACTTCGCGCGATTGTTCGGCTCGCTTATCAGCGACACTGTTAAATTGCCTCGTGCATCATCTGCCGGCGTTTCGCAAGACGACCAATACACCGCAACAAAAGTCGTAGGTGAGCCAAACGTCCAACCAAGCAGAATATCTATAGATGTTGAGGCCACAAGTAATGACGCAAACAATGACGCAATTAGAAGAGTAAGTAAGGGAGCAAGTGAGGCCGCAAGTAATGACGCAAGTAGGAGAGTAAGTGAGGGAGTAAGTAACGCCGCTTGGGAGATCGCTTGGGAAGTCTATTGCGGCGAGCAGCCCAAGCCGGGGTTCCGTTTGCAGGACGCGATCTTGATGCATCGCATCTCGACGATCCTAACGCTGGAACTCTTTCTGGATCGAACGGAGCAAATGGGCATGAGTCGCTTTGATTTCGACCGACTTGAAGAGATTGTAGAGATGATTGAAGCGATGCTTTAAAGCACTTCGCCAAACACCCAGCGATGCCCATCGGGAGTTACGATCCCGAACTCGCGCATTCCCCACGGTGTATCTGCAATCGGATGCCAGATCTCTACCCCTTGCCCGACGAAACGTTGATAGATCTCGCGCGCGGATACCACATGCAAATATCCGATCCAGCTATGGTCGATTGCCTGTCGCATTGGAACGATCCCTGGGCAGTCTCCAATCCGCAGTCGGCATTCTCCCAGTCTTAAGAAGCTCCAGCCATGGACTCTTAACTCTTCTTGAAATCCTAGCTTGTCGATGTAATAAGCCCGGCTGGTTTCCAGGTCTTCCACTGCTAACACAAACGTGGACTTTGTTACCTCTGACATGCAATTTCTTTCC
>CAIJIZ010000040.1 GCA_903820735.1 uncultured Pirellula sp. | reverse complement strand
TTCAACGCAGCGACCACAAAGGTCGGATCCGAAGGCCAATTGCTCCAGCGGCGATCAAGCGACGTTAAGCAAATGAGCATACGTCCGGAGCCAATCGGGTAATCGATCATCAGCGGAGCTCGGTTTCGCAAACTCGCTACCGGTTTCCATAACTTGCTCCCTGCTGTCTCAAGCTTCTGATCGATCTCCACATAACGTTCGATTCGGACGAACTGAAATGGAGAGTTGCTCAATCCCAACAGAGGCTCAAAGATCGGGTGTGTATCGGCAAGCAGATCCGGAGTGGTGTCTGCCTCGGATTTCACTAGCTCCACAGGCCCGACCAATCCAAAGGGTAGAAGTGGCAGGGCGGGTTCAAGCCCTGGAATGGGTTTCGTCCAAGCTCCATAGCTGCGAAGATAATCATTCATCGAAAGGTCGTCACCAAACCAGAGGGACACCCCTCCACCCTGCGCGATGTATCGATGCAAGTTCGCTAGTGCGCGAGGATCAAGGCTTGGGATGGACTGAAGCAAGATGCATGAGTAGTTCTCCAAAGCAACGCTGTCTGCATCTCGCAAATACTCAGGTCGCTCGCGCTGAATCAGCAATCCCGTCTTCGCGTTGCCGCCCGGATCCAATGCAGATTCGAAGAAATAAGAGTGCTTGCCTCCCGCATCTCCATCGATCAGCAACACGCGAACCCCCTCGGAAATCTCCAACACACATCGCGCGATGTTGTCTGCAGCGATCGCATCCGGGGGTAGCTCAATCTGCACGACATGCGAACCACTCTTGGGAAATACAACTTGTACGTTTCGTGTAACGGACTCACCTGGCTCGATACGCTCGAACAACAGGGGAGGAAGTTCGGTAATCAATCCCGAAAATCGCTCCGATGGCTTTGGCTCCCCTTTGGATATGCCGTAGTCGACGGCGGTTACCCGCGCGCTCACGTTGCGAACCGGTGCCGCACCTTGGTTGCGAACAGTTACGTTGACCATGGTCGGAACCCCAGCCGCGAGGACTTCTTGCCTGGGTTGAACCGTGGTAACTGTCAAATTCTCATGCTTAGCCTCTACGCAATCGATCAAATGGATGTCGACGGAATCACCAGCAATAGAGAGCAATCGTTGCCGCAACGACACTGCATTCGCCCAATCCTTGGTCCGGAAATCACTCATCAAGTAGATGATCGATTTCTGATCTTCGCTTGCTCGCACCAACCTTGTCACCACATCGAGGGAATCTTGTAATCCGATCTCAAGTGATGTGGGTTGCGTGCTGTTAATCCGGGCTAACATCCCCGACGGATCAGTTGGGATGCTTTGCGCTAGCAGATCTGCGACCGCATCGGCCCTGATCGCTTCTGGATCTGATGCATCTGGCTTTGTGGATTCTGGACTGATCGCGGCAGCGCTGGTGGCTTTAGCGTTATCGCTACCGGCTATCTGCACTTTCGATGCTCGGAAAACACTTAACAAGTGATTCGACGCGTCTTGCTTGGTCGCCTCGGCGATGGAAGCGATCGCGGTAAGTCCGTTCTGATAACCCGACTTGTTGTTCGCGGTATCACCCATCGAAGCGCTGTCATCGAGGATAACGTAATGATGAATGGTGCTACGACCCATCCAAGCGAACATCTTTGAATCGGTAAGCCATTGGGCTAGCAGGCCGACGAGCAAGGCCATAGCGAGCATCCGTGAGGCGATGAGCAAGGCTTGTTTAAGCCACACCCAGCGACGGTTCTTGCGATAGCTTTCAAGCAGAAACTCCATGGCCGCCCAAGGGGTCTTTTTGTGTCGTACCAAGTTGATCAAATGGATCAACAGTGGCACGAGAACTAGAAGAAATCCCCAAGCTAACGGTGAGTATGCGAATTGCATGGGTTCACCTCTTTCTCATGTGCGCCATTCGGGCACTTAGGTAGGCTGTCAGAGTCGCATCGACACTGCGGCTGGTTCGAATCAATTGATAGTCGATACGGGCACTTGCACATGCGTGACGGACTCGGTCGAGAAATCGTTGAAGCGATTCCAAATATCCTTCCCGCAGCGCTCGCGGGTTACAAGTCAGACTGTCGAGCGATTCCATCCCCTCAAATCGTGTAGGGTCGTTGAAAGGGAAATCGAGTTCGTCATCGTCGAGGATGTGAAATACAAGGATGTCGTGCCCTGCACTTCGCAGCGCGGTCAAGCCTTTGAGAGTTTCTTTCTCGGCCCCGAGAAAGTCGGATGCGATGACCATCAAACTGCGTTTGGGATACGTGTCGAGGATCTCTTTAAAGACCTTCGTCAGATTGGTCTTCTCGGACACCGGGGAACCTTCGAGCGCTTTGTATATGGCTTGAAGGTGACTGCGACTCGTGCGCCACGGAAGTTTCGTGCGGATTTTCTGGTCGAAGACGGTTAAACCTACCGAGTCTTGTTGCCGGAGGCTTAGGTAAGCCAAGCAGGACGCGATCGTTGCGGCATAGTTGTATTTGTTCAGCGGTCCGCGGCCGTAACTCATACTCGCCGAAGCGTCGACTAAAAGCGTACAGCGAAGATTCGTGTCTTCCTCGTACTGCTTGATATACAGCCGATCTTGTCTTCCCCACACTTTCCAGTCGATGTGACGAAGATCGTCTCCGGGGACGTATTGACGGTGTTGTACGAACTCGACCGATTGCCCGAAGTACGGACTGCGGTGCATTCCCGAGAGAAACCCTTCGACGATATTCCGTGCGCGAATCTCCATCGAGGAGATGCGACGGATTGCTTCAGGATGCAAATAGTTTTTGGAATCGGGCATCTTGTAGCAACTGGTCTTGAGCCGTCGGAGTGTTTTGAATCAATTGTTCGATCACGGTGTCGCTCGTCACGCCATCGCTTTCGGCTGCAAAGTTGACAACGATGCGATGTCGAAGCACCGGTTTGGCACAGAACTGCACATCGGATGTGTCGACATGCGAACGACCTGACAACGCTGCTTTTGCTTTGGCTCCCAAAATCAAAAACTGTACTGCGCGAGGTCCGGCTCCCCATGCAAGCTGATCGGAGACGAAGTCGGGTACTCCAGGTTGTCCGATCCGAGTTTGGCGAACGATCGCTAACGCGTAGCGAATGATATTTTCGGAAACTTCGATCCCGCGAATGAACTCCTGCAACGCGAGGATCTCGGCCCCCTGCAACACAGCCTGGATGTCACTCGATCCTCTTCCCGTTGTCCGCTTGGCTACCTCGAACTCGTCGTCAAAGGTCGGGTAGGATACCCATACCTTGAACATGAATCGGTCCTGTTGGGCTTCAGGTAACGGATATGTTCCTTCTTGTTCGATCGGGTTTTGTGTCGCCAGCACAAAAAATGGATCTTGCAACGTATGTCGCACCCGGCCGACCGTAATCTGTCGCTCTTGCATCGCTTCCAACAACGCTGCTTGTGTCTTCGGTGGCGTCCGGTTGATTTCGTCGGCTAGAACGACGTTCGCAAACAACGGCCCTTCCATAAACCGTCGCTCTCGCTCCCCCGTGCTCTTGTTTTCTTCGATGATCTCCGTTCCGGTGATATCCGCAGGCATCAAGTCCGGGGTGAACTGAATTCGGCTAAAACTCAAATTCATGGTCTTCGCCAGCGTGCTGATCATCAAGGTTTTTGCAAGCCCTGGAACCCCTTCGAGCAAACAGTGGCCTCGAGCAAAAATGCTGATGAGCAACTGCTCAATCACATCTTGCTGACCCACGATGGTTTTCGAAAGCTGGGTGATGATTTGTTCGCGAGCGCGTTGCAAACGGTCCAAGTCCGCTTGAGCTTGATCGGCTAGGGTCATTGGTGATTCAGCGTACTTTGTTGAGCAAAATGAGAACCGACGATTAATAAAGTCTTAGCAATTGTATCATGAACCACTGTCAACCAGAAACCGTTTGGAATCCCGATCAAGCGTTTTCGCCCAAATCCACGGGTGGCGGCATCCCTTTGCCGAAGAATTTCGTGATGTCGATCCCCTGCCGCTGCTCTTCTTCGAGGAATTTTACCCTCGATTCCAACCGCTCGAGTCGACGCTGCATCTGCGGGATTAATTCCAGGGTTTGATCGACAACTTCCTGCTTGGGCACCGGAGGGTACCCTAAATGTCGCTGCATCGCTGCAAACAAATACAAAGGCTCCTTGCGACGATTCGCAAAAGCGATCTTCCCTTCGCGACCCCCGAAGAGAATCGGATATTCGGCTTGTGCATCAGGCCCCAAATGCCGTTTGCGATACGCAACGAACTCCTCGCTCCGTCCGAAGATCAAGTCTGCTAAGTCAACCAGTCCAAGCTGCTTTTGGACGATCAATAACCACTCTTGCCATTCCCGACTGTACGCCGGATCCCCACTCATGCTCTTGAGTCCACCGTCATAATGAAGCCGATGTCGGCACAGCGATTCAAATTGAAAGAAAAACAACCCTTGAGGATCAAAGGAAGGGGACGCTTTGTAGTTGGCCTCTGATTGCAGCACCAACAACGCAGTGCGAAAATCAAACCTACCTCGATCCTCTTCGGCTTGCTCGACTAAAAAAGCTTGGTACGGCGTAAAGTAATGACTCAACCGCCGCATCCCAGGAGCTAAAACCCCGGAATGTTTAAGCTCGCTGTTGAGAAAGTCGATCGCCATCGGCAGCTTGGTCGTCGCTAACACCTCAAAGCGACACTGATGCATTAAATCCTGAAGCGTCAACGCTTGGCCGAGTCGTTCCCACAAAATGCGGAACAAATAAGCTTGCTCGACATATTCTTCCCGGGGTAAAACGCTACTCATGCTTGTCCTTCAGGCTCTTAGCGGAAATCCAATGCTGCGAACCGAGATCCAAATCGCTCAGCTCAAGTGCTTGCGGAAGAACTCGAGTGTTCGATCCCACGACAACTTCGCAGCGGCTTCATCGTAGCGTGGAGTCGAGTCATTGTGGAATCCATGATTCACACCTGGATAAATATGTGCTTCATAACGCTTGCCCTGCGCACGCAACGCGGCTTCGTAAGCCGGCCAGCCTTCGTTGATACGTGTGTCGAGCTCTGCATACTGTAACAACAATGGAGCCTGAATCTTCGGTACGTCCTCTATCGGTGCTTGCCTGCCATAATAGGGTACGCCAGCTTTCAAGACGCCGGGCAACCGTACCGCAAGCTGATTGACCACCCCTCCGCCATAGCAGAATCCCACCGCACCAACATTCCCATTCGATCGAGGATGTTTGGCTAGTTCCAACACCGCAGCATGAAAATCCTCGAACATCTCCTCTGGCTTTCGCTTCGCTTGCATCGTTCGCCCCTCGTCATCGTTTCCGGGGTAACCACCCAACGGACTGAGCGCATCAGGAGCTAACGCAAGAAAGCCGGCGGTCGCAAGCCTTCTGGCGACGTCGGCGATGTAGGGATTGAGCCCCCGGTTCTCGTGGATCACCAAGACCGCCGGATATTTCTTTCCCTCACCTCCCTCGCTCGGAATTTGCTTCGGATAAGCCAATACGCCGCGAATCTTGCCACCACCTTTTTCCGAGTTGTACTCAAACGATTCTTGAACAATCCTCGGATCCTCGGGTGAGACTTGCTGCGCCCAAGCGTAATTAGGAGTCAGCGCCTCGATCAACGCTTCGGCTGTCAGTCCAACACCAGCCAGCCCAGCTAACCGCGTCGCAAACTCTCGCCTGGAAATCCGCCCGTGCGCGAAGTCATCGTATGCTACCAAAGCTCTCGGGTCGAAATCGCTTGCTTGTTTCCTATCCATAGTCGAACTCCTCTTCTCAGTACACTTCTTTTCTCAGTACGCTTTTTCATTCGTTCGTTTTGTTCGGTCGCAATCAGCAATCAGCAATTTGCGATCAGCGAGCAGTCGTGTTGTAGGTTGTTCTATTCCGAGAAACAGAATACGTGTTTCTCTCCACGCACCACCAGTTCCGAACCACTCAAGGCCGGCGTTGCATCGACCCCTTCACCCAAATCCGCAGTCGAGAGAATCTTCAGTTCCGAAGCATCTTCAATCACCACAATGGTGCCACCTCGATCTGTAAGGTAGATCTTTCCATCGGCTGCAACAGCCGAAGCATACGTCCGCATCACACCCGGAACACGACTCGCAGAGAATAAGGTCTTACCTGTCTTCGCTTCTACACACGTTAGCAAACCGGTTTTCTCTTTGTAGTAGTAAAGCCGCCCGTTGGTCAGCAAAGGAGAAGCGACATCGGGGGTGTCGCGGTTGAGCGTCCACTGCACACTCGATGTGCCTTCCAAATTCCCTCGGCCATTGATGTCGAAAGCGCCGATGAACGAACCACGAAATCCACTCGCTACATATGCAATCCCGTCTTGTGCGACCGCCGAAGCACAAGGTCTCTGCGTTTGTCCTGCGCAATACCAAAGTTCTTTGCCTGTCGCCAAATCGTATCCACGAGCCGCATTCTGCCCGTTCATCACGACCTGCGATGCACCCTTGGTATCTTTTATCACCAAAGGTGTCGCCCAACACGTTGGCTCCTGCCGCTTCGTCTCCCAGCGTACTTCACCAGTCTTCTTGTCCAATGCGACTAATCGCGATGGTCCTTCGTGATCCCAAGGTACCAGCAACATGTCACCTGCAATCGTTGGCGAACTGCCTTCGCCAAACCCATTGCGGACCGTCATGTCCCCCAAGTCCTTTTCCCAAACCAGTTTTCCATCGAAGCTGAAGGCGAAAATGCCTCGCGAGCCGAACGATGCGTAAACCATTTCTCCGTCGGTACAAGCCGAGGCGGAAGCAAACCCGTTGGTCTCATGCGTCCCTTCATGGGGCTTGGCAACCACTGCTTCCTTCTCCCATCGGATCTCACC
>CAIJIZ010000039.1 GCA_903820735.1 uncultured Pirellula sp. | reverse complement strand
CGCGGACCGCACCACCTTAGTGCCGCAAAGACGAGCGTAGCGAGGCGTCCAGTGACATAAGAATGGTGCTTGGAAACTTGCGCGGACGATTGCGCGGACTACGGCCCAGGAGGACCGCACCACAGTTGCGCGGACCGCACCACCATTGCGCGGCCCACACCACAGTTGCGCGGCCCACACCACCCGTTGCGCAGACGATTGCGATATTTAATATTTTTAGTAGCTGTATGTAATCGCTGGTTTACTTATTGATTTAAAATGCGTAGCCTTTGGTTTTCAGGCGTCTTTTGGTGCGTCGCTCAGGGTTGACGCTAGGGGGTGTGTATGATTAAAAACGCTGGGGAAAAGCGTTTTTAATGATCTTTTTGCAAGTGGTTTACAGGGGCGTTATTTAATAAGGAATTTAATCCTTGGAGGTTGGAGTTTTCTTTTGGATTGCTACTGTGTTGCTGAAGTTCAATAAGAGGTCTGCGCCACTGAGTGTTTATTAAAACTAGATGTTCAGTGATCTCTTTTTCAATGAGGAGTTCGAAGTCGCTTTTGGCTTCGGATGCAGTGGTGAAACAAAGGTCATTCAATGGCATCGGGTAATGGAGTTCGTCGCGTCGAGCTAGAGCAAAGTGTTTCGGAGAAGTTTTTAGGAGTTCAAGCGGACCGAAGAAAGTTCTTCGGCTCTGCGACCCTTGCGGCTGTTTCGGGTGCCGCGTGGGCGAAGTTCGCTTATGGGCAAGCGGGGAATGAGCCGGAATTGCCGCCGACTCCTATACCGATTCGGCCTTTCCAGGCTGTGTTGCCTGTTCCACCGGTCTTGCAACCCTTGACGTCGCGGAACGGACAACCCCCGTATGTGCCTGGGAGTGCTTTTCATGGCATTGCACCTGAGTTCGCGGATGTAGCGAAGTACACTCAGTACCCTCTGAAATACTACACCGTAGATATGCGGCCTAGTCGGCACGAGTTTATTCCCGGGGTCAAGACTCCCGTGTGGACCTACAACGGAATTGTTCCAGGTCCGACGATCAAGGCTCGCATTGGAGAGCCGATCGTGGTGCGATTTCGAAACCGCTTGTCGGTAGAGACTTCTGTTCACCTGCATGGTGGGCATTCACCTTCTCACGCCGACGGGTTTCCGACTTACTTCATCGAGCCGGGCAAGGACCGTGACTACTTTTATCCGAACACCGTTCCGTTGCATCACGGCAAGCCGGATTACAGTGAATCGATTTCGACGGCTTGGTACCATGATCACGCGATGGATATCGCGGGTCCAAACGTCTTTTTCGGACTCAGCGGCCTGTTCCTTTGCGCGGACCGGCTTGAAGAGAATTTGATCGCTTCGAACGTTCTGCCGAAGATGGATGTGCCTTTGGTATTATGCGATCGAAGGTTCAATGCTGACGGAACTTTCTACTACGATATGCTCGACCATGACGGAGCCGTTGGCGATATTTACTTGGTCAATGGTAAGGTCCAGCCGAAGTTTCAGGTCCAGAGGCGCAAGTATCGGTTCCGGATTCTCAACGGATCGAATGCAAGGTACTACGATTTGCGTTTCTCCGATGGGCGCGGGTTCTTGCAAGTGGGGAATGATTCGTGGTTGTTGCCGTTTGCGATGCCTCGCGAGAGCATGATGCTCAGCCCAGCGAAGCGGGCTGATATTATCGTCGATTTCAGCGATGCTCCCTCGGTTGTCTATCTCAACAATTGGATGGCTCAGTCGGGTGGGCGCAAGCCCGACGGAGCGGCGACTCAGCCAACACCGTTGATGAAATTCGAGGTTGTTGGGAATCGAGTTCGCAACGATGCGAAGGTCGAGGCGGGTACTCCGATTCGTCCACATACCCCAATCTTGGCAAGTGAGATACAGACGACTCGTGTATTCGATTTCGGTCGTTCCAACGGATCGTGGGTCATCAACAACCAGCTTTACGAGCCGACTCGGGTGGATGCGACTCCGAAGTTAAATACGGCGGAACGTTGGATTTTCAACAACAATAGCGGTGGTTGGTGGCATCCGATCCACGTTCACCTTGAGAGTTACCAAGTGCAATCGATCAACGGGCAACGTCCGCCGCTATGGGAGTCGTTCAAATCCGATACGGTGAACTTGGCAGATGGGACTTCGGCTGAGATTTTCATGAAGTTCCGCACGTTTAAGGGGCCTTTTGCATTCCATTGCCACAACGTCGAGCATGAGGACTTGCGGATGATGATGAATTTCAACGTTGTCGAGTAATGCAGCGTTGGTTCGTAATTCGTTTTACCGCAATCTGGTTTTTGAAATGCTTGGCATAGAGGTGATTTGGATGATGTTCACAAAAATGCATTGGAAAGCTTGGACTGTTGTTGGTTGCTTGCTCCTAGCTTTGTTGTCGATTGGTTTGGCTGGATTTCGCCCGTCGGTACCAACTTCGGATGAACCCGAGGTGGATCGTCCTCCGAGCGGCAACCGGCAGTCAGACCGATTTGCCAAGGTGCGGTTGTTGGATCATCAAGGGCGCGAAGTTGATTTCTATCAAGAGTTTGTCAAGGACAAGAAGCTTGCGGTGAACTTTATGTACACCGTGTGCAAGGGTATTTGTCCTGGGATGACTGCGAACATCAAGCGGGCTCGAGAGGAGCTTGCGAAGAAGGGAATCACCGACATTTGCTTCGTGTCGATTTCGATAGAGCCGGATAAGGACACACCCGAGCGGTTGGCCGCTTACATGGAAGTCAATGGGATTGAGAATCGCGAGGGGCTCTCTCCCTGGGTTTTTCTCACCGGAGACATCGCAAGTATCGACCGGCTAAGGAAGTCGTTGGGTGTCTTTGATCGAGATCCTGTGGTTGATGCGGACAGGACGCAGCACGGCGGGGTTTTGACCTTTGGAAACGATCAAACCAATTGGTGGGGGGCCACCCCAGCTCTCCAGCCTTCCGAGGGGATAGTTTCCACGTTAGAGCGGCTCATGCAAACCAGAACCAGGAATTTTCCTGGGGGCTCGAATTTGGTGCCGTTGGGGAAGTTGGAGTGATATTTTCTATGAAAGATGCAAAAACGCAGGAGATTACATATCGGTGAAGTCGTGATTTCAGTCTGATTTTTCCAAAAATACGGTTGGCATTCTCCAGGTCGTGTACTATCATCCCGTCGAAGTCACGGTTAGGGAGACTTTGCGCCATTTGGAACGAGCCGGCAAATTCGGTTCGGTGTCCATACTCTTCCTGACTATTAGTAGATCTTTGTGTTGGGAATCGCAGCATAACCTTTTCTCTTTCGGGTTGTAGGCGGCGATTTTCAGGCGAGGCGTTTGGAGACATGGATCGATCGAATAAGTCGGCGCGTTCAATGGGTGACGCGTCGGGTGGTGTGGACTCTCGTACTGTCAAGGCGAGTGTAGGGGAAATTCGGCAGGGAGTAGCGGGTTTGGATGCGACGCTCGACAGCGGGCGGCGCAGGTTCTTGAGCGCGGCGACCCTTGCGACCGTTTCAGGGTTCGCATGGGGACGATTTGCCCACGCGCAAGTAGATCCGCCGTTGCCACCGACGACGATACCTTACAAGCCGTTTCAGCAGACGCTTGCAATTCCACCGATTCTACAGCCGCTCACTTCGAGAAACGGTGCTCCGCCGTTTGTGCCGGGGTCGGCGCATCACGGAATCGCGCCGGAATTCGCGGAGGTTGCGAAGTGGACGAAGTTTCCAATTAAGTACTATCGCATCGAGATGCGGCCTTCTGTTCACCAGTACATTCCGGGAGTGAAGACACCGGTATGGACGTACAACGGCATTCTTCCGGGGCCTACGTTCCGAGCCCGTATTGGCGAGCCGATCGTAGTGCGATTTGTTAATAAGTTGCCGGTTGAGACTTCGATTCACTTCCACGGTGGGCATACGCCATCGCACGCTGACGGATTCCCCACATTCTTCGTCGATCCTGGTCAAGATCGCGATTACTTCTATCCGAATATTGTTCCGCTGCATGATGGAAAGCCTGACTACAACGAGTCGGTTTCGACTTGCTGGTACCACGACCATGCGATGGATTTGACCGGTCCAAACGTGCAGTTTGGATTGAGCGGTATGTTTATCTGTACGGATCGTTTTGAAGAAAACTTGATCTCGTCAGGCGTTCTGCCCACACTTGATGTGCCGTTGGTCTTGTGCGATCGTCGCTTCAACGCTGACGGAACGCTCTACTACGATATGCTTGACCATAACGGTGCCATCGGCGACGTGTACTTGGTCAATGGTCGGGTTCAGCCTAAGTTCCAAGTTCAACGCAGAAAGTATCGGTTCCGATTGCTTAACGGTTCGAGCGCCCGATATTATGACTTGCGGTTCTCTGACGGTCGCCCGTTCTTGCAGATTGGCAATGACGCTTGGTTGCTACCGTTCGCGATGCAGCGCGATAACATGACGCTTTGCCCCGCAAAGCGTGCTGACATCATCGTTGACTTTACGAACGCACCTTCGGAACTGTACTTGAACAACTGGATGGCTCATGATGATGGTCGTGGCCCGGCAGGGACCCTAGCAACTCCAATCCCGCTACTGAAGTTCGAGGTGGTAGGCCCCCGACCAAAGACCGATGCAAAGGTGACTGTTGGGACACCGATTCGTCCGAACACTCCGATCCTACCTAGTGAAAT
>CAIJIZ010000038.1 GCA_903820735.1 uncultured Pirellula sp. | reverse complement strand
CAAACCCTCGAGCAAAGCCGCAATATCTTCGGGCCGAGGCAATTGCCCTTTCAGTTCCTTGGGTAGCGTTCGAGTGATCTCGTAAGTCGCCACGCCGATGGGCTTGCTGGCATCATGCAGTGCATACTCGACGATGGTGCGACTCTTTTCCTTACATAGGATGATGCCAATGGACGGGTTCTCATCCTCCTGCCGCACCTGTCGATCTAGAGCCGTCAGATAGAACTGCATCTTGCCAACGAACTCGGGTTGAAAATCGCCAATCTTTAGTTCGATGGCCACCAGAGATCGCAATCGCCGATGGAACAGCAGTAGGTCCAAGAAATACTCCCGGCCGTCGACCTCGAGCCGATACTGGCTGCCCATGAAGGCAAACAAGCCACCCATGGCGCGCAGGAAGTCTTCGACGCGGGTGATGAGAGCCCGCTCAAGCTCTCGTTCACTGTGTTCTTCGGCCAGTTCTAGGAAATCGAAGGTATATTCATCCTTCACGGCCAGCTTGGCCTGTGCCCGGAGCGCGGGGGTGAGGGTTTGGTCGAAATTGGTCTGCCCCAGCAGGGACTTCTCGTAGCTCTGGTTCTCGATTTGGTGGATCAGTACGTTTTTCGACCAGCCGAACTTGCGAGTCATACGCAGGTAGAATTCCCGTTCGAGAGGGTCGGAACAACGTTCCATGATGGCAATATTGTGGCTCCAGCCGATTTCTCGCACCAGCGGTGCGAGTTTTTCCAAGCCCCGGTAGAGCTCGAAAAAAGCCCGCATCCGCCAGAGATTTGAGGCCGAGAAACCGCCTACGCCGGGGAATTCATTCTGCAGGTCTGTCGCCAGTTTCTGAACGATGGCTTTGCCCCACGTCTGCCCAGCCTGTCTCTCTACGATCATCCGGCCCAAGTCCCAATACAGGCCGACAAGCTCAGTGTTGACTGCCTTGAGTGCAGCATACTGGGCCGAACGGACACGCTCTTTCACCTCGGCAAGGAGCTGAGCGTAATCGACGGGAGAAGGAGTCACATCAGGCATGGTAGTTCGTGAGGGTCAGATCGAAAGGTAAACGAGTTGAGGGGACAGAGTGTCGTATTGGCTGCGGTTGGGCTTCAGACGCTCGGTCTGTCGTACGCCGTGCTCATGTCGGGTTGTTCGACGAGCTGGTTTTCGGAGTAGTTATTGGGATCCATCGGGCCTGTCTGCGCCCCCAACGGTGGGGGCTTATGTGTAATCTAAGTGTAAATCGTTTTGGAATTCTTGGGTGTCTATGCATACGCAAGTGCTTGCTTTGAAAGCACTTGCGTATCGCTTGGTTTTTTTCTAAGTGTAATTTCAACAGTTTTCGTCCGATTTCTCACCAGGGCTAAACACAGACATTTTCCATTTGACCCAACGGGTTGTTCCAGAGGGCTGAATTCTTCCTTGCCGTTTCATTTCCTGAAGGAGATTGGTGACGAAGTATTTTTTCTGTTGTTTATCTAGTGCATCTGAAAGGTTGTCCTCCAGCAGTCGATCTATTTGGGAGCGTGTTGCTTCGCCGTATTTCTTCAGGTAGGCGATAACAAGCTCTTGATAGTAATCTCTGTCGAACGCTCGGTTCCTAATGTACGATTCTTTATTATCGGTGATCGCTGCGATTTCTGCTGTCACAAAAAGGTTCTGGCGCCGTCCCTCAACTAATTTTTTGGATTTGAGAGATTTGAACTCCTCGTCCGTAAGCGGTTTCCCTTTTTGCACCTTGTCCAACGCGATTACATCCCATAGTCCAAGATCGGCGCGGGCGAGTAGCATACGGGTGTATCGCTCATCGAGGACTCGATTTCCGATCATCATCTTAACGAATTGCATCTTGACCTTCCAGCGCCGGAATTCCGGACCCTCCACCAGATCTTCCGCCAACTCCGTTGTAGCACGAAGCACTAACATGCTGTCGGAAGTTCCTGAGAGCTAGTGGATCGGAGGACTGCGTAACGCTACCTGAAGATAAGGTCGCTCGCATCCAGGCAGTCGGGTTGTCCTGGGGTGTGCGGGGTGAATTGGCCGAAACAACCCATCACTCCACAAAATTCTTGATGGGCTTGCGTGTGGCTGCTATCATCGGTCCGCAGGTACATTTTGGCCTGAGTGATAGGCTGCATTGGTACCGGCAACAGGGTTAAGTCTGATCCGTGCGAAGTGAGGTCGATTAAAAGCTGTGAATCGCTGGGGCATACCACATGATCTCGAAAAGGAGATTCGCGACCGAGATGTTGAGTGCGTGTATTGCGGTACGGCATTACGTGAATCTGTACCAAGAGGATCTTCTCGAAAACAAGTAGCGACTTGGGAGCATATCATCAACGATGCAACCATCGTGACCATCTGGAATATCGCGAGATGTTGCAATTCATGCAACGCGAGCAAAGGGACAAAGGAACTCCGCAGATGGCTCGCCACCGACTATTGCACACTAAAGGGTATTACAGCTGAATCGGTAGCTGCGGTTGTTAAATATCACCTGACTTCGATGGATGATGACGAAGAAGCTGAGGAAAAAAGACGGGGAGAACTGCCTAATTCAAGTGCCAGTACCATTCATCGCTGACACAATATCAGTCGACTAGTTCAATGACAACATGGGTGGCATGACAGATAGTCGGCTTTTGTCACCTGCGGGATGAGGGTGCGAGAAACGATAGCGACTAGAGGTCGGTCATCTAGCTCACATTAAGATGTTGCTGGTAGCGGTTTTTACAAGTTGCCGAATGCCAAGAATGCGACCGCATTGGGTTACATCCCACACCAAGATCAAACTTGGTGAAAGTGGCAGAGCATCGACAGCATGGCGCAGCGATCTTTCAACGATTGTCATCGAAGAGTGGTTCGGACAAACATGAAGCCGATGAAGAAACTGGCAAAGACTCTCACGGAACGTATCCGATATCCTCGTTACCTACTGCCCCCTTGGAATCAACAACGGCGTAGCCGAAGGCATCAACAGCAAGATCACTTCCATCAAGCGTCGAACTGGCGGTTATCGTAACATCGAGAACTTCAAAGCGAACATTTTCTGCTGTAGTGGGCTAGATCTTTACTCGCGATATTACAAATGGACCGAAAGTGGTCCAGCAGCTAGTAGACGCCGGAGGTTACGGGTAGTTCTTATCAGTTGTAAGTGGTAACTGCCCGTTAACGCACTCCCTGCAGGGCGTCCCTCCCTTGCCCTTGCATATTGGACATTTTTCAGGGTAAAAGAGATCCGCGTAAACTGGCTGTTTGGTCACCTCATTGAAACCGACTTGAGTGCTCTTCGACACCTGAACCACGCCTTTTCGACAATTGCCGCATTCTTGGAATCCAGTCCCTTTGCATTGCAGGCACGTAAGATCAGGGATCAGACTGTATGCACGAAGCGTTACGGAGATGTCATTGTTTTTGGCGACGGCTAACGAAGTTTCCTTCCTTACTGCGTCAGGCGACGCCCAGCATTCAATGAGAAAAACTGAATCCTTTACCTTCTGAACGATCTCTGGCAATGGTAGCTTGTCTGATAACTCGGTGGACTGGCTATAGCCATTTACCCCTTCAAGAAATTCCAATACAGCAGTGTTGCATTCGGCGAAGTTTCTCTGGTTACCATCAACTAATAACATACCATCTTCAAGAACAACTTCCGCACGGTAAGCACCAGAGTGAACCGCAAGCACGTTGCCGCAGTCGTCAAAGCAAGGGCCGCCGCTGTTTCCGTGGTTCGATGATGCATCGTGCAGAACTTTTTTTCCATCCTTGATCAGCTTATTGACGGTACCGCGACTGACAGTCAGCGTGTATTCGAAAACTTTAGGATCGGGATAGCCTAGAACTGAAAACGGTTCACCGAACTGTGCTGAAGACGACCGAATGGTGAGTGGCGTTTGTGCAACATCAACCTCAAGCTCCAAGATTGCAAGATCTACTTCCTCTATATTGCTAACCTTAACAACGCTAGCAAGTACTCCATTTCTCAAGCCAGACTCGTTGACAACGCGGTACCGAAATCCTTTTTTGCCGTCTCGAACAACATGCCTGTTGGTCAGAACCATTCTTGGCGCAATCAAGAAACCACTACCATAGCTGGACAATTGGTAGCCAGGGGCAATGGGCGCGATTTCAGTTTCACGTTTCGTAGGCACTGGTAAGTCGGCAACCGGTCTGTCCGCAGCCGTGGCGAAGTTAAATGGGTCGTGCGCGAGCGAATACAAGTAGCGTTTCGGAATAGCAGCCCCTGGTGACTCAGGTTTTTTTCTCGCCAAAAGATGAACAAGCTCCGATCGTGAGCGACGGTCTAAGTCCAGAATCGTTTTTGGTATAGACGATACTTCGAGAAGCAACGTAGCGTTGTGATATACCACGAAAGGTACGTCTTCAAACTGTGCAGCCGCATCAATCAAATACCGCACAGCTTCATCTGCCTTACGTTCGCGAATTGCAATCACAGCACGATTATTAAGCGCCGACATCAATGTCTGCTTTTGAGAATCCGGAATCTCTTTTTGAACTCGACGCAATCGACTAATTGTTTCGTCGGCGACTTGCTTTGCTTCTGCCAATCCAACCTTCCCGCCAACAGCCGCGCGCACGGCACTAAGATACAGGCCAGCCGCTGAACCCCTCCGATATTGCTTGTGGAGTAACGAGAGTATCTCCAGGACTGCCGCAGGGCTCGTGTATAGACGGTCTAGGTGGGGCAGAATAAGTTCGTATTGTTGATCGCTTTCAGCAAGTACGTCTAACCCAACGAGAAAAGCTCTATCCGCGTCACTTAGTTTTGCCCTTGCAATGTCAATTGACCTGCCATCGCTTGCACGAAGAGTGATTGAATCGGCGGACAGTTTGTCTAGTTCTGCCTGAATGGAGAACTTTCCTGTAACGTCTCGCCACTCCTTCTGAATTGTTTGTCCGTAGGCAGGGTACGCAATTGCGAAAAGCAACCCGAGTACAATTATCAGTGGCTTCATCGCCCCCCCAATTCAGTGATCTCGTGATAAAAGGAATTAGTTAGCAGTCCTAACGTTGTCCGCCAAGCCATCGCCCACCCCGGATATGCCGGTACGAATATTGGGTAGAGCTGAATGATCTCTGTAATTTCCTTAATCGTTTTGTCAGACTCACACTGATCATAAAGATCCATCATTTGACGAAATCATTTAAATTGCGATTTGATCTTAACACCTTGGACCCGACGACGCAACCAAAAGGGTGATTGCGCCAAACGGGGGTATTACGCTACCGCGGCATCGGTGGGCGGGAAGACGGAGCAATTGCCAAGCGACACGGTCTCGTTTCGGCTTGCATCTCGGCCAGCAAGGATCGGAGCTCATCAAGCCACAACCGTCGATCGCGTTCCCGCTCGCGCGCCCGAGCGCGCGAGCGGGAGGCGATCGTTCTACCAACTTGAGCCCGCCTTCCGCTATCACCCCCAGTCTCCCATGCTGCGAGTTCTCAACCGCTTAACGCTCAAACGCCCTAGAGACCCCACCGGATCGAGACTGGCGACACAGTGTCGCTAGCTGACCGCTTTGCCACCACCGATGCGATAGAGGTAGCTAGGGTTGGTTAGGTGAGTTTGGTTTGACGCAACTAGAACAAACTCCATTGTATCGTCCTATGTCAGCCGTCGTGTTGATTGTGACAAACACCACTTTGAAAGAGCGTGATGAGAAACCCACTTAACACATCGAACCCACCGCTTACTCTCTTGCCACCCTACGAGATAGTGCCTCTACCAGCCTCTCGAACGGTTGTTCAGCGAGTAGTTCAACTAGCGTTTCGGCCAGCGTTTCAGGACCGTAACTTTCGATCATTTGGCCAATCTGGTGCACGCGCTCGGCATCCTCGCCGTTTTCCTTGTGTTTGTCTCGTTTACGCCCTCAACCCAACGAACTCTTTCTCCCCGTCTCCGGCAATCGGGAGATGGGCCGCCGGGGCGTGTGGATGGTGACCGCGCAACCGGCCCCCACCACCGCTTCTGAATCCATCCCAGGTCTTCTTTGCGTCTTTGCCTCTTTGCGTGAGCCCATTTGCTAGAAGAGGAAGTGCACAAGCGCCCGGTGAGTGCCAAACGGTTTGATATCCCAGCATGTCTTCACCGGACGGCTTGCGCCCAATACCGTCAAATCGACAGCCATAATTCCCTCGGCCCGTCTTCTCCCGCTTAGGCGGGCGTCAGGGTCGGGGGGGGATGAAGGAGGGAAGGGCACTAGACGACGCTTGAAGATGCTTGTTGCGATTCAACGATCAGTAGGGTGTGGTGAAGCGGTCGGCCGATGAT
>CAIJIZ010000037.1 GCA_903820735.1 uncultured Pirellula sp. | reverse complement strand
GCGTTCGATGAAAAACGGAGGGCGAACCAAAACCTCATAACGCTCATGACGCATGCCGACGCTAACGTCCGTTGCGTTGCAGCGACTTGAGCGTAATTAGCATGTCAAATCCGACGATCTCCGTCAAATCGCCGAACGCAGATTGTCATCCAGTCAGCCTAAGTCCGATGAACTTGTTTTTACACGGATCAGCTTAAACCCTATAAACCGCACCATTGCAGCCTATCACCCAAGCTAACCTCTATCCGAAGTTGAATGATATCAGTCACTTGTGAACCGAACAATAATTGGATGGAGTGATAGGATGTTTCGGCGCGTTTCAAAACATCACCAACTAGTTCGAATCCTACCACCTCTGCTGCAAAACCACCTGTTTTCCCTGGAAAAACGAGGGTTCGGAGGCGACTCTGACGACTCACTGGACGACTCACCAGGGTCCAAGGCAGCGCACTAGACGACGCAGCATGTGCAAGCATGCACGTGCATGGACGTGCAGGAAAGCCAAAGCAATTGGCCAGATATGCGAAAAACCCTGGGAAAACCAGGGTTTTGCAGCGGAGAGGACAGGAACCGAACTTTTGGGTGTTTCCCGGCGGTTTTGGTTAGTTCGAGAGGCATTCGCCGTGGAATCGCAGAGAGCAGGGCGGATCGTTAATCATCTCAGTCGTCGCGGGAGAATGACGGAAGTACCTTGACTTCGGAGAGCTTAAAAGCAATCATGTACTTACATTGGTCGACCAGCGAAATCGATGAAAGCGGGGTGCAGGCGATGATCAAGAATCTGGTAAAACACGGAAATAGCTGGGCGGTTGTGATCGATCGTCCCATCTTGGATTTACTCAAGATCGCACCTGAATCCCAAGTCGAATTGACTACCGATGGCAAGTCCATTCGGATTGCGCCTGTCGATTCTGACGACCAGAAAGCCAAGGTTCGCGCTGCACGAGCCAAGGTCAATTCAAAACACTCCAAGGCGTTCAAGAAGCTCGCGGAGTAATAGCCCGTGTTGTTCCTAACACTCGATGACATCATCGAATCTCATCAAAATCAAATCGATACTTACGGCGGCAGTCACGGTTTCCGAGATATCGGTCTGCTTGAATCTGCCATCGCTCAACCCGAGGCAAGCTTCGGCGGTCAGTACTTGCACGCAGACATTTTTGAAATGGCTGCTGCTTATCTATATCATCTGGTAATGAATCACCCGTTCGTCGATGGGAACAAACGTTTAGGCTTAGAAGCAGCGTTGATTTTTTTGGAAATCAACAATGAGAACTTAAATTGCAGCGACGAAGAACTTGTTGATCTTGTACTGAAGACTACCGCTGGTCAGGTCGGGAAACGGGAAATCGCAGAGTTCTTCCGATCCCACCGCGCGTAATGAAGTTGCACTCTCTGCGACCGATCCTCGACGACGCGTTCGAGATCTTCGGTGACAAGAGCGAGTATGTGGTCGCCGCACCGCAGTATCGAGCTGCCACCAACACGGCGATGGGTTGGCTCAGTCGTTCTCGTGCTCAATGAAATGGTGCTCGTGCTCGTAATCGACGCGGTTGGTTCGAGCACGAGCACGGAGCGTCT
>CAIJIZ010000036.1 GCA_903820735.1 uncultured Pirellula sp. | reverse complement strand
AGGGGCGTTCCAGAGGAAGTAGGATAATTTCGATGCGAGTTCCCAATCATCGAGCGGTTCACCAACGGGGGATTGGCTCGCTTCTGAGATATAGAGGAACTGAGGGGATGTAAGTACAAAGCAGAGGGATTCATGGAGGCTTGGTTGGAGTTCCTTAGAGGTCGCGAATTGTTCTTGCCAGAAGTTGAAAATTGTTTTCGATTCCTCGGTTGAGAGTGGGCGTCGAAAGGCTCGGCGCGCGAAATCCGAGAGGATGCGGTTGGCATAGTGTTCATCGGTTTCCTGCGGATTGCGATCTGCGAAGATTTGGCGATGGGGTTTCGGTGGCCATTGTTGGTAGTAGGGGCCTTCGAATTCGATGCTGTGGATAACGAGTCGCGGGGTATCTCTGCCGTCAGTGAACTCGTGTCGCACTCCGATTTCGCGGATTCCTGCCAAGTAGTTCACATTATTGGGTTCAACATCGGGACTGGGGAAGTTCTCAATGTATCCATCGAAGAGAAACTCCGTGGGGGATTCTTCTGTGACGTTGATCGGCTGAGCGACTTGGCTCATGGTGCTACCGCAATCTCGGCGTAGGCCGATGTGCACACCGAGTTTTGGAAAGCGTTTTTCGAAGCGAGCGAAGGCTTCGAGCAATTGGGTTCGGTAGAGGTTTGATTCCGGTGTTTTGACTGGATCGAGTTGTCGTAGGAGGATTCGATCGACAGGAAATTTCCCGTTGTACACTGAGGAGAGTTTTACGGAGCCTTTGGGGAGTCGGAGGATCGCGAAGCAAGGATTGTTTAATTGACCAGAGAGAGCGATTTCTGGAAGGTTTTCCGGGGTGATGTGAAGTGTTAGTTCTTTGTTCGTGTTATCGAGCGATGGAGGATCGGCGAATTGGGAACCAGGTTCGACGAGTGCGAGGATTTCCGCTGGGTTTAAGGGGCGGCGATAAAGTCGGACTTCGTCGATTTGTCCATGGAAGTGTTGGCCGTTTTGTATGCGTCCGATGTGAAGCGAAGTGTTCGGATTGGCGAGGTCAGCCGCTTCGATGGATCCGGTAGCAACGCGATAACCATTGACGAAAAGTTCAGAGGTTGCTGGAGCGCGGCGAACGACTGCGCAGACATGTTGCCAGCGATCTTTCCTGAGTGTTCCAGGGGGGCTTTGGATTGTCCCATTGTGTTGTTGGTTTGCTTTTGCGGTTTCGATTCGTAGTGTACCTCGGTCATCGGGCATATCTAATAACCAACCTTGGCTGTAGCCGTATCCACCTAAGCAAACGATGCCGCTTTGAGTCAGTCGCTTTGGATTGATCCAAGCGGAAATCGTAAAGTCGCTTGAGCCGACATTGAGCGCATCGTGGTGTGGGAGGGCAAAGGCTCCGTCTCCTTTTTCGAGGTTGAGGGAGTTGCCGAAAGGGGAAGGCTGGAGGTTCGCGGAGCCGGTTAGTAGTCTTTCGCTGAGCGATGTTGATTTGGGGAACAATCCATCATCCTTGGCGTTTTCCATTGGCCAGTATCCCAGTAGGTCTTGTTCGAGATTTTCGAACGAAGGAGATTTAGCGAGTTTTTGAGGTTCGGTGGGGTAGACTTCCACGGCATAGATACCGGGTTCTTCGATGGTAGCTTGGACAGCAGCAGAAAGATTAGAAACCTGGGATGGAGTTGACGGGTTGGGAATCGGGTCAAGGGTGATAGCCGGATAGTTATCGAGTGAGGAGTAAGGAAAGAGGTGTCCGCAGAGGAGTGCATCGTGCGCTTTGGAGGCTTTGACTCGCACTTGGAATGGTCCGCGATCGGGGAGTTCGCGAAGGGAGATTTTGAAGTTAGCGTGTGGACCATAGGTGCTAGATTCGCCGAAGATTTCGGGGCTTGGAATGGCGGGGCGCAGAGCGAGTCCGGAGGGGAAAAGCTCGTAAGCTTTGCCGTTCGGATAGCCTTCGGTTCCTCGCATGCAAGCGAATACAGAGTGGTGGATACCGGAGAAGTCCTTCCAGCCGCGGACGGTATCATTCCCTTGGTAGCCTTCGATGAATCGAAATGATTTTTGCATTCGCCATGGTTCGAAGGGGAACGGCTTGGAGATATCTAGTTCGTGAACGATAAAATCGCGGTTTGGAAGAAGTAGATTGTTTGCTCCGAGGATGAGAGATTCGTTCGAGGGGTTCGGATGGATTTCTTTTCCGAAGTCCATGCGGAAGGCTTCGATGCGTGGAGGTTCGTTCGGGTTTACTATAGCGCTTTGCAGAGCTTTTTGAGCGATTTCGAAGAATGTATCGAGTTGCAGTGGGGTCATTTGCAACACATCAGCTTGGTTCGTGAAACCGTCGCGGGAGATGCCATCGGGTGGGAGAATGTCGGTGAGGTTCGAATCGATGTGTAGGAGTTGCTTTAGAGTTTGCGAGTATTGGCTAACGGTAAGTCGGCGCATTGCACCGTTTTTAGGTTGAGGGCGGGTCTTGGCAATATGGAGTGCTTGATCAGCCCACGAGAGGAAAGACTCTCGCTGTGATTCGGGTGGTTGCGGAGAGTCCTCGGGGGGCATTTTCTTGTCGGCGACTTGTTTTCTCAGAGCGTTCCAAAATGGGATAGCCAAGTCGGGGATAGAGGGTTCCAGGTTATCGAGTCGAATTCCCGATTCCCGTACCGATTCGTTATGGCATTCGTTGCAGTAGGTTTGTAGGAACGGTTTTACTTTCGCTTCGAATGCATCAGCGGAGTTTTTTTCATCGTTGGAGGGTGAGAAGGCTTCAGGCTTGGGATTTTGAGCGAGAGCGTAGGAGTGAGATGGCAAATTTGCAGGAGTGAGGGTCAGAGCAAGAAATACCAGGGCGATCAATCCGATGATCCGGCGTGTCTGGATTGAGGGGTGGGTGATGGGGGAGAGGTAAGAAGCGATCATCCGAAATCGAAGTCGTTAGGGGCACAGGGCTTTGAAGAAACGTATGGATTACGCGGAATGGGCGGGGTGTAGGGTGGGAGGCGGGGGGCCTTGAAGTAAATCTTACTAAAAAAACGCCAGGTTTGTTCAAGTCTGTTGAAACGTGACCCATATTCCGAGGAGAGCTAACTGAAGTTCAGGTTGGCTGGTAGAGACATTGGCTGAGAGAGACCATTATGCGATCCGCAAAAATCATGAGTCGTTTGCGACGTCTAGTTCTGTCGTTCGGTTTGCTTGGGATGATGAGCGGATTGACCGGATGCGGCGTATTTCGTGGCATTGAGCAGTGGAAATGCGATAATTGGGGAATGTGCCATTTCGCACCGGGGCGACCTGGGGTCTACGCGCCGATGTCGGTTCAGCCGACTTCTGGGGTACCAATGGGGTATTACGGGGCCGGGGCTACGGCTCCTACGCTTTATCCACAAGCCGGCTATCCGCAGGGAGGGGGCAGCATTGTGGTTCCTAGTGGCGGAGTTTCCGGCGGCGTGCCGACCGGTAGCAATTGTTCGACATGTAACAAATAAACTTATGGAGAATCGAAAAGGTTTTCGGGTTGGTTTGGTTTCGGGAGACCGTTTGGATGGGGGATAGAGTTTTAGAGTAGGAATGCCCAGCTGTAGCATCTTGGGTGTGTTAGCTCTATAATGCGTGGAGTTTTAGTACGTCTGGAATTAACACAAGTCAAGCATGTCGACTTATTTGCAGGTTACTCGCGGGGTGGATTTGAATGCGAAGCTGCCGTTGAACCGGCATGTGGAGTCCCGCATTGGCCGAGATTCAGATTGTCAGGTACAGATTTCCGATAAATTGTGTTCGCGAGTCCATGCGAAGATCACTTTCACGGATGGAAATTGGACACTCTTTGATGCGGGATCGCGGAATGGGACAACGGTCAACGGATCGAAGACCGATCAAGCCGTTTTGAATCATGGCGACAAGATTCAATTAGGTGGTACGGAGTTTCTGTTTGTCGATGACTCCAGTACCGATGCTGTAACTGTAGAGTTTTTGAATCATTCCCAAGACTTGATGCCTGATGCGGACTCGGACGAAGTGCCGAATGGATCGGACATTGGGATGTCCGCATTTCGCGTATTGAAGAATTCCGGCCGCAACGAAGACGTTGCGGATCTTCATCAGCTTTCGATGACTTGTTTATCGTTGTCGAATCAAGAGGAAGTTGCGAGGATTGCTGGCGAGTTATTGAGGGTCAAGACTCAAGCGACTGCGGTGGCTTTTCTCGTTGCGAACGAGTACGGGTTATTGGATGTCAGTTTCCAGTTTCCTAGTGCAACGAAGCAGAAATTGCAGCTCAGCGATAAGCTGACGGAGTTAGTCTGCAAGTACGGTAAAGCCGTCTGGATGCAGCGAGAGAATTCGAGGGGGCAAGATGGTGAATTGCGCAATTTCGCAGATGCTATTTGTGTGCCTTTGTTAGAGGAACGCAAAACCATCGGTGCGGTTCACTTGTATCGAGACAAAGAGATATTCCCTTCCCATGCTTTTGATTTCGCTGTTGCGGCATCAAGTATTTTATCTGCGACGATGACACGGGTGCGCGAGTCGCAGGTGTTGAAGATCGATCATGAGCGGTTGAAAGCGAGGAATGCTGAATTCGACGAGTTGCTCGGCAGTTGCGAAGCGATGCAGGAACTCAAGGATAAGATTTTGAGGGTGGCGAGAGCTAGTGGGTCGATTCTTGTACGAGGAGAGAGCGGATCGGGTAAGGAATTGGTGGCCCGGGCAATCCATCGCGCCGGTTTGCGAGCAGATCGGCCGATGTTGAGTGTCAATTGTGCCGCGATTCCTTCGGATTTGATGGAAAGCCAACTATTCGGCCACGTGAAGGGGGCTTTTACGGGCGCTGAAAAAGATCATGTGGGTTGGTTTGAGCAAGCCAATAACAGCACGTTGTTCTTGGATGAAATCGGAGAGCTAACCTTAGAGGGGCAGGCGAAGTTGCTTCGGATTCTCGAAGGTCATCCGTTTTTACCAGTCGGTGGGCGAAAAGAAATCAAGGTCGATGTGCGTGTTATTGCGGCGACGAATCGAGACCTGAAGGAGTTCGTGCAGGAGAAGCGGTTCCGCGAGGATTTGTATTATCGATTGAGTGTTTTCGAGTTGAAAGTACCGCCGCTACGTCAACGGGAAGAGGACATTGGATTGTTGGTAAAGCATTTCTTCGAGCATTTCTCCAGGTTACATGGTCGGCCGCAATTGAAGCTATCGAAGATAGCCGAAGAGAAGTTGCTGAGTTATTCATGGCCGGGGAATGTGCGGCAGTTAAGAAACGTGATCGATTCAGCGGTCGTGCTGGCGCGAGGTGGTGAAATTCTAGCCTCGGACCTATCGCTGCATGATGTGCTAAATGAAGCCCAGATCGAAACGCTGAATATCGAGCAATGGGAACAGCGATTGATCCGTGAGGCGTTAAAACGAACGCGGGGTGCGATACCTGAGGCAACGGAGCTGTTGGGGATTTCGCGTGCCACGCTGTATCGAAAGCTTGAGACCTACGGCATTAGCCGCGAAGATTTTCTCTAATCCATCATGAAGACTAGCGCGATGTAAAGATCTGCAGTCGCGGCTGCGATCAAAACGCCAGTGATGGCTTCGGTATCTCCGATTTGGTACAAGTGTAGCGTGTGGATTTCATCTGCGTTAAAGACTCCTTGGAGAGCAGCGCGAGCCGCATCGGGTTGGTCGTGATTTTCGGTGATTTGAGATGCGGCAAGGTTGGTAGCGGGCTCTTGGACATCTCCAAGTTCTTTCAGAATGTCGGCTTTAGCTTTTTCTTTGCGTTCATACCGGCGAGCCCAAGTCGCTAGCCAATGTTCGGGGCCGAGGTTGTTCCAAGCGTTACCTGCGAAGTATTCGTATTTGCTTTTTGCGAAGGTCTCGAGTTGTTCATCGCACGCATCGGCCGTTTGCTCGGGAGTTGATGTTTGTGCGGGGCAGGGTGCTTGTGCGTGAATGGAGGTTGTGGTGGTGAAGACCGCTGCGCCGAGAGTGGTTTGTGTAGGAGGCCCAAAGAGGCTGGTGAGGGTTTCGATTGCTTTTTGAAAGGATTCGCTCGCCATGATGCTTGGATGTTTTATTGAGAGTTGCGAGAGGTTTAGAAGGTTAGATCGAATGTAATTTGCGATTTGTCTTATGGCAATCCCCGGGGCGGCTTATGAGAATCCCTTGGGCACTTTGCACAAAGCGTAGCGATGAAACTCAAGAGCTGTGTGCAGATCAAGCGAATTTGTGGTAAGTTCCCGTACGCAGGTCCGTTCCTTGGATGGCTGCTGTAGTCGTGCTAGTGGTGGTGGGTTGTATTGGCGTTGGTCGCCCAGATGAACCAGCAAAGCAGTTGAGCTAAGAAAAAGTCGAAGAATGAAGACACATTGGGATGCGATCATTGTTGGTGGGGGAGCGGCAGGTCTATGGGCGGCTGGAACAGCAGCCGAGCGTGGTAAGCGGGTTTTGGTGTTGGAAAAAAACAACAAAGCGGGGGTGAAGATCCTCATGTCCGGAGGTACTCGCTGCAACATCACCCACCATTGTGATAGCAAGCGAATCGCTGAGGCTTTCGGCAAACAAGGTCGCGTATTGTTGTCCGTTCTCGATCGATTAAGTCCCTCGGATGTGGTTCAGATGTTTGAATCAGAAGGAGTAGCGACGAAGATTGAGTCGACGGGTAAGGTGTTTCCGGTGAGCGATCATGCGATCGATGTACGGGATGCACTGGTGCGGCGTTTGGTTCGATTTGGAGCGGAGCTGATCACCGGGTGCAGCGTTCAAGATATACGTCCATTGCAGGGGGAAACGCAAGAAACGGTTTCGAAGCGGGGGGCTGAAATAGGTAATGGATTTCAGGTAGTCGCACAGAAGCTTGGGCAGTCGATGCAGTGGACGAGTGATACCGTGCTGATCACAACTGGAGGCTTGAGTTACAGCGGTTGTGGGACCACGGGAGATGGTTATGCGTGGGTCAAGCAGATGGGGCATACGGTTACATCTCTGAAGCCAGCGTTGACTCCGCTGGCTTCGCCAGCTCCATGGGTTCATGAACTCAGCGGATTGACTTTGGAGGATATCGCGGTTCGGGCGGACGTGATAGAAGGGGCCGGTTTAACGCAAGGGGCCGGGGCGGGGGGCAAGCCCATGAAGCTTGAGCGCAGAGAGTACCGCGGTGGGTTTTTGTGGACACATCTCGGGTGCAGTGGGCCGACGAGTATGAATGTCTCGAGGTGTTTTTCCGATCGGTCGCAGGATGATCGATTGGAGTTGGTGTTGGACTTGTTACCAGATTCAACCCTTCAGGAGCTTGAAGATTGGATACGTCAGGAGACGCTCAAGAGCAATCGCGCGGTTTCGACGGTCTTGAGTCAACGTGTGCCGAAGCGATTAGCCTCGGCGATTTTGCAAAGTATTGGTGGGGGACGAGATCCGCATTTGGCAGAGTTGCCTAAAGGGATCCGGATACGGATGCTTGAGACGCTCAAGCGGTTGGTCGTGCCGATTTCAGGGACGTTAGGGTATCCGAAGGCGGAGGTCACGGCGGGAGGGGTTCCGGTGGGGGAGGTGAATTTTCAGGACATGCAGAGTCGCAAGCAACCTGGGTTGTATTTGGCTGGTGAAATCCTTGATTTAGACGGTCCGATCGGTGGATTTAACTTCCAAGCGGCTTGGAGTACCGGGCATACAGCGGGCTTGCACCTGGGGTAAGACCGCTACAAAAGTATAGCGAAATCCAGTACAACATAAGGCAATCGTTTACTGAATGAACCGCAGGGAGTGCACCTCTCCTGGCTGCTTGAACTTATTTGTGCTAAAGAAAACAACGCTATGAAGATTGTCTGCAATCGCGAGAAGTTTTTGAATGGGTTTCAAATCGCATCGGCGTTGGTTCCAACACGTAGTCCTCGGGATATTCTCAACAGTATCAAAGTCGAAGCTTTGGACGGCAAAGTCATTTTGATGGCGACGGATCAAGAAGCGGGCGTGCGATTGGAGCTCGATGATGCAGAGGTTCAAACCCCTGGTAAAGCGCTGCTGAATGTGCAACGGGTAGGAAATATTTTGAGGGAGTCGAGTGACGAAACCTTGACCTTCGAGACAGCGAGCACGTCCTTGGATATCCATGGGCAGCATTCCGAATTTCATTTGCCGCTCGCAAATCCGGATGAATTCCCAAATGTAGGACGGTTCACTGAAGACTCGTACTTTGAGATGCCAGCTCAGTTGTTTCGCGAAATGGTGCGCCGCACGGTTTTCGCAACCGATACCGAGAGCACCCGTTATCAATTGGGAGGGGTGTTGTTCGAGATCGATGGAGATGAGATCACGACAGTGGCGACCGACGGTCGGCGGTTGGCTACGATGAAGGGGAAGGGGAAGTCGGTTAATGGCTATCGAAATCAGAACACATCGACGATTGTGCCGACGAAGCAACTCAACATCATTGAGCGATCGATATCAGAGAATGACCAGACCATTCAATTTGCTGCGAGAGCAAGCGACGTGATGTTTCGTACCGATCGGTGTACATTGTATTGCCGCTTGGTCGAGGGGAGATATCCCAACTGGAGTATGGTCATTCCTTCACGCGAGGGACGAACACGGATCGAAGGTATCGCAGGTCCGTTTTTTGCCGCGGTTCGCCAGGCGTCGATCGTCGCGGACCCTGATAGTCGCGGGATCGAATTTACTTTTGGTAACGGAACGCTCATCGTAGCTGCTCGAACGGCCGATGTGGGCCAGTCCCGGATCGAAATACCCATTAGCTATAACCTCGAGCCCATCAGTATTACGATGGACTACCGTTATGTATTGGACTTCTTCAAGGTGTTGCCACCGGAAAAGGGATTTGCACTCGATGTTAAATCCAACACCGAACCGGCTCTATACTCCACCGATGACGAATTCCGTTATGTGGTAATGCCGATGTCACGATTCTAAGTAGCAGCATCTGGAAGACCATCATTAGACGGTCATTTGTAGAAGATGGATTATTGGATGCGTTCGACGCAATGCGGAAGAGCCCGACGAACTCTCAGGCACAGTGCCCTTGTCCTTCTTTCGATTTCCTATAGTTCCCTGGGCTGGTGCCAAGATGCTTCACCGCCTGCTAGCGAGGGCAAGCGTGAGTTCCATCGTGGAGATGCGCAATTATCGATTCCTGTCGATGGCTCCAACTTGACGGTTACGACGAGTCAGCGTTTGAGTGGTGGAGTCGATTCGATACGCTGGAACGGCGTGGAATT